>NZ_JBHVUQ010000086.1:0-30733 GCF_042884105.1 Streptomyces sp. NPDC058157 | reverse complement strand
GGTCTGCACGACGCGCTCGTCCACCACCGGGGCACCCTGTCCGGCCTGCTGGCCGACGTCCCGCCGCCCGCGCCGCCGGCCGCCCCCGGCGAGGTCCGTCCGCCCGTGCCGCGCAGCGTGCACACCACCCTGGCCCTGCTGCTGGAGCACGCCCGGCCCGAACAGGCCGCGGCGGCCCTCGCGGTGTTCCCCGGCCGCACCCGTGACGCCCTCCTCGCGGGCGGCCCGCTGCCCGGCCCGGTGCTGGTCGCCGCGGTCACGGTGCACGGGGACACGGCCGCCCGGGCCGCCCTGGCCCGCCACCCGCGGCTCGACAGCCGGGTGCTGGCCCGGCTGCTGGCCGTCGGGGACGCCGGGGTCGCGGCCGCCGTCTACCGCAACCCGCGCTGCACCACGTCCCTGCGCCGCACCCTCGTGCGCAACCTCCACCGGGTGCCGATGGACGGAGAGCTGCGCGCCGAACTGACCGACGGGACGCGCCTGCCCCCGGCCACCTGGCTCACCCCGCTGCTCACCTCCGGGGACCCGGAGCTCACCGTGCGCGCGCTGCGGTGCCTTCAGACGCGCGGCGTCGTCCAGCGGCACGCGCTCGTGCGCATATGGGAGACCGCCGGACCGCAGGCCCTGGAGGCCCTGCTCGACGACGCGGACGTCCTGCGGCACCTGACCGTGCCCGTCTGCTCGGCCGTCCGCAAGGCCCTGGCCGCGGAGGACGGTTCGGGCAACGGGCTGCGCCGCCTGCGCGAGGGCGCGGAGCCCTACGAGGACCCCGCCCGGCTGCCGGCGCTGCTGGCCACCACCCGGGGCACGAGCAGCCTCGCCGCCCTGCTGGCCGAGCCGTACGCCCACGACATGGCGGCCCTCGCCGAGGCGCACGCCGCGACCCCGTTCATGCCCAAGGCCTGCGAGGAACTCGCCCGGCACGAGGCGGCGGACGACGCGCAGCGCCTGGCGTTCCGGCTCAGCGTCCTCAATGAGCCCTGGCGCGTCGCCGGACGGCGCGTCGGCAACGCGGAGCCGCCCGAGCGGCGCCTGGCCCGGGAACCGCTCGACGACTCGGCCGCGCAGTGGGCGGAGGGCATGGCCAGGGCCGGACTCCTCGACCCGGCCGGCCTGATCCGCACGGCCCGCCCCGCCGTGCACGCGGTGGCCGCGCTGGCCCGGCTCACCGAACGCGGCCTGCTCACCGACACCGCCCTGGACGAGCTCGCCGCCCTCGCCGCCACCCACCTCGGCGACCGCCCCGAGGCCTGGGCGGCCCTGGACACGACCCTGCCCGCCCACCAGGGCACCCTCGCGGAGCTGCTCACCGAGGTCGGCCGCACCCCGGAGCCCCGCCCCGCCCAGCCGATGCCCCCTGCCGACACGGCGGCACCGACGCACCCCGGAACACCGGCCCGGCCCGCAGCCGCCGCGCAGTCCACGGAACCGGCACAGCCCGTGACGTGCCCGCAGTCCGCGGAACCGCCCCAGCCCGGAGGAGCCGCGCCGTCCGGAGCGCCCGGGGTGACCGGGCAGGCCGCCGGGGCGCAGACCGAGGCGGCGGCGCAGGCCGGGACACTGCCGGCCGCGGCCTCCGCCCGACCGGAGGATCCGGCGCAGCTCGCGCCCGCCGGGCAGGCCGGGACGCCGACCCGGCCCGAAGCGCCCGTTCGGATCGGGGCACCCGGGCAGGCCGGGCCGTCGGCGGTGCCGGGGGCACCCGGACGGGACGCTGCGCCCGGGACGGCCGGGCGTGGTGTGGCCGGCGCTTCGGTCGAACAGGTCCCGTCGTCGCCGGAGGCCCCCCGGACCCCCGACGCGCGGGCGGCTCTCGCCGCCCTCGACCTGCTGTACTCCCTCGCGCCCGCCGGCGCCCCGCTCCCCGAAGACCCCGCCGTCCTGCGCTTCCTGGCGCACCACCGGCAGGAGGACGCCCCCGGCCTGGCCACCCCCCGCTGGCTGGCCCGGGCCTGCGCGGCCGCCGGGGTCGAACCGCCCGACGGCGCCTGGCACACCGCCCCCACCGCAGAGGAGGTCCGCGCGGAGCGCCCCCGCTCCTGGGGCGCCGGCACCCGGCGCATCGAACAGGCCTACACCCAGGGCCTGCTCCCCGCCGACGAGCTGGTAAGCCTGATCCCGGCGCGGGACTTGGTCCTGCTGCCCCACGACTGGCGCCGCACGGCCTTCGCGTCGGCCTGGCGCGGGGCCCTCGCCCGGCTGCTCCGCGCGGAACTGGGCACGGACCCCGACGCCTGGCTCCGCCTGGCGCGCACCGCCACGCTCCACGGCGGCCTGGACCGGCCCACGGACGAGGGCGGCCCCGGCTGGGCCGAACTCCTGCGGCTCTCCCGTACCGAGGACCCCGGACCGGACCCCCACCTGCCGTCCGACCAGCCCGCCCACGGTGCGACGAGCAGCCCCCCGACCACCCCGGACGAGGCGCTGCGGCTGGTGGCGAGCGGCAACCGGCGCTGGGCCTGGCCCCTCGGCACCCTGCTGTCCCTGGCCGACGCCGACGTGGTCGACGCGGTCCTGCCCCGCCTCGGCCCCGACGGGCCCTGGCTGCTCGCGGCGTACCTGCTGCGCTACGACCGGACCCCGCGCGTCCTGCTCGACCGGCTGGTCGCCGGACGCGACCCCGAGGCCCTGCGCGTGCTCGCCTCCCAGTCGCGGCGGCTGACCGAGGACGCCAGGGACCTCCTGGTCGACCTCGACGACCCCGAGGTCGACCTCACCCTCCTGCGCCACGGCTGCAGCTCCCACCTCGCGGCCCGGATCGTCACCCGCCCCCACCGGCGCACCAGCGCCCGGCTCCTGGCGGAGCTGGCGGCGGACCCCTCCGCCCCGCTGCCCGGGGGCGCCCTCTGGGTGCGTTCGGACGAACCCGGCCTGATCGAGGAGGTGTTCGCCCGCCAGGGAGCCGAACTGGGCTTCGCGCAGCAGGCGGTGGGCTGCCTGGGCCTGCTCGAACACGGCGGAGCCGCCCGTCTCGCGGCCCTCGCCGGCCGGGAGCTGCTCGGCCCGGCCGCCGCCCGGCTGTGTGCCAAGGCGCTCGCGTCGAAGGACCCGGCCGCCGTGCTCCGGGCCCGCGTCGCACGCGAACTGGACCCGGTCAAGCTCCTCACCCGGCTGCGCCGGGGCCCCTCGCACTGGCAGACGACCAGCGCGCTCCTGGCGACGCCCGGGGCGGTCGACTGGGAGGCCCTGGCCGCCGCGCACGCGCAGGAGCCGATCCCGAACTGGGAGTACCTGGTCAACCTCCGCAGCGCCCCCGCCGGACTGCGGCTGCGCCACGCCGAGCTGCTGCACGAGCCCGGCCCCGACGGCCTGCCCGACGGCCCCGAGGCCACCCGCGCCCGCGCCCGGTCCGGACTGGCCGGACTCCACCACTGCCCGCCCGTCACCCAGCTCGACGGCCTGCTGGCCTCGGGCGCGCTCACCCCGGACGACCTGCTGCACACGGCGGCACCGGCCGCGCGCGTCCTCGCCTACCTGAGCACCGCCGCCCGCCGCCCGGACGCCCCGCCCGGGGCCCGCACCGCCCTGGCCGCACTCGCCGCCCTCACCGGGAGCCGCCCGGCCGCCGATCCCGCCGCCTGGGCCGCGGTGGTCTCCCGGCTGACGGGCCGAGACCCCGGCTGGGACCCGGTCTCGCCCGTTTCCGTCCTCCTGGGCTGACGGTGTGTACGTCATGTGAAGAAATGTCATTGGGGGCGTTCGGGTGGGAGTCGCAGCCGCCCGCAACCGAGTGCACAGAGTAATAACTCATCACAGCCAGTAACTACACTCGGGAGGTTCGATGGACACCACACCGACGTACGCACTGTCATCCCGCACGCCCCGCTGGGCGCTCGACCCCTACCGGTTCCCCGGCCTGGAGGGCCTGGACGAGGCCGAGCCCCTCGGGGACCCCGGCGGCGCGCCCGCTCCGGCACCCGCCGCGAACCCCCACCGGCCCCCGCGCTGACGCAGCCCGCCGGGGACGGGACCACGGGCCCGTCCCCGGACCCGCCGCATCGCGAATCACCCGCCGCCGCGCACCGGCGGGGCTTACGATCTCGATCGGACGGTCCCGTCCCGCGACCGCCGCCCGCCCTGCACCCGTGGAGGTCAACCGTGTTCCGCACGGCCGAAGGACACCGCAGTCAGCGCACCAGCACCCGCCGCGGCCCCCGCGGCCGCTCCGGCCTCCGGGCCGCGGCCGGCGCCGCCGCCGCGGCCGGCATGTTCCTCGCCGTGGGCTGCTCCTCCTCCGGCGACAGCGGGCCCGGCGAGGCCGCCGGGGGAGTCCCCGTCGTGCAGAAGGGCAAGCTCACCACCTGCACCCACCTGCCCTACCCGCCGTTCCAGTTCGAGCAGAACGGCAAGGTCGTCGGCTTCGACGTGGCCCTCGTCGACCTCGTCGCCCAGAACCTCAAGGTCGAGCAGAAGATCCTCGACACCCCGTTCGAGAACTTCAAGACCGGCGCCTTCCTGAACTCCGGCCAGTGCGACCTCGCCGCCGCCGGCATGACGATCACCGACGAGCGCAAGAAGAACGTCGACTTCTCCGTCCCCTACTTCGACGCCACCCAGGCGCTCCTGGCGACGAAGAAGAGCGGCATCACCTCCCTCGCCGACGTCAAGGCCAAGTCCGCCAAGCTCGGCGCCCAGGCCGAGACCACCGGCGAGAGCTACGCCAAGAGCCAGGGGTTCAACCCCGTCGCCTTCGAGAGCTCGGACGCGGTCCTCAACGGCCTGCGCACCGGCCAGGTCGACGCCGTCGTCATCGACTACCCGGTCGTCCAGGGCTGGCTCAAGGACAAGGCCAACGCCTCCGAGTTCGTCCTCGGCCAGAACATCGACACCGGCGAGAAGTACGGCTTCTCCGTGAAGAAGGGCAACTCCGCCCTCCTCGCCGCCATCGACAAGGCCATCACCACCGCCAAGGCCGACGGCACCTACAAGAAGATCTACGAGCAGTGGATCGGTCCGCTGCCCCAGGCGGCGTCGTGACCTCTCGGCTGACCCGGCGCCAGCGGCGCCGAGTCTGGCAGGGAGTCCAGTACGCGGTCTTCGTCGCGGTGCTGGTCCTGGTGGGCGTCCTCGCCGACTGGGACCGGCTGCAGAACCAGTTCGCGCAGAAGGACCTGGTGGCGCGGCTCTTTCCGCAGATCATCACCACCGCCCTGCGCAACACCGTCGTGTACACCTTCTCCGGGTTCGCCTTCGGCCTGGTGCTCGGGCTGGTCATCGCCATGATGCGGCTCTCGTCGGTGGCCCCCTACCGCTGGGTCGCTAGCGTCTACATCGAGCTGTTCCGCGGCCTGCCGGCCCTGCTGATCTTCATCTTCGTCGGGGTCGCCGTACCGCTGGCGTTCCCCGGCACCGCGATCCCCGGAGGGACGTACGGGAAGGTCGCGCTGGGCCTCGGCCTGGTCGCGGCCGCCTACATGGCGGAGACGATCCGGGCCGGCATCCAGGCCGTGCCCAAGGGCCAGATGGAGGCCGCCCGCTCGCTCGGCTTCTCCCACGGGCGCGCCATGGTGTCCGTGATCATCCCCCAGGCCTTCCGGATCGTCATCCCGCCGCTCACCAACGAGCTCGTGCTGCTGTTCAAGGACTCCTCGCTGGTGCTGTTCCTGGGCGTCACCCTGGAGGAACGGGAGCTGACCAAGTTCGGCCGGGACCTCGCGAGCGAGACCGCCAACTCGACCCCGATCCTGGTCGCGGGCCTGTGCTACCTCCTGGTGACCGTACCGCTGAGCTTCGTGGTGCGCCGCCTGGAGGCCCGCGCGGACAAGGCCACGTGAGGAGCAGGACACCATGTCACGGACCACGGGAACGGCGGGGGCGGGGGACACGATGGGCGCGGAGCGCGCGGAGATCGAGATCCGGGGACTGCACAAGTCCTTCGGCGACAACCACGTCCTGCGCGGCATCGACCTCGACGTCGCCCGCGGCGAGGTGGTGTGCGTCATCGGGCCCTCGGGCTCGGGCAAGTCCACCCTGCTGCGCTGCGTCAACCTGCTGGAGGAACCGAGCGGGGGCCAGGTCTTCGTCGGCGGTACGGAGCTCACCGACCCCGATGTCGACATCGACGCCGCGCGGCGCCGCATCGGCATGGTCTTCCAGCAGTTCAACCTCTTCCCGCACGTGAGCGTCACCGGCAACCTCACCCTTCCGCAGCGCAGGGTCCTGGGCCGGGACAAGGAGAAGGCCGCGGCCGTCGCCCGCGAGAACCTGGAGCGGGTGGGCCTCGCGGCGAAGGCGGACGCCTATCCGGCCCAGTTGTCCGGCGGGCAGCAGCAGCGCGTGGCGATCGCCCGGGCCCTGTCGATGGGTCCGGAGGTGATGCTCTTCGACGAGCCGACCTCGGCCCTGGACCCCGAACTCGTCGGCGAGGTGCTGTCGGTGATGCGGGTCCTGGCGGGGGAGGGGATGACGATGATGGTCGTCACCCACGAGATGAGCTTCGCCCGCGAGGTCGCCGACCGGGTGGTGTTCATGGACGGCGGTGTCATCGTCGAACAGGGGCCCGCGGAGCAGGTGGTCACCCGGCCGGCCCAGGAACGTACCCGCGACTTCCTCAACCGCGTCCTGGATCCGGCGGCCGCCCCGGCCCCGGGTCCGCGCGAGGACGGCGACCGGGGGACGGCCGACGGCCAGGGTGCGGGCGGCGGCTGACCCGGCCCCGGCGGCTCAGCTCCCCGTCCGCACCGGCCGCCACAGCAGGTAGGCCCCGGCGGCCGAGACCAGGACGGCCATGCAGGCGATGAACACCAGCCCCGCGCCCTCCAGCCCGACCGGTCCCACCAGCAGTCCCACCCCGATCACCGGCACCGAGATGCCGAAGTACGCCACCACGAACAGCGTCGAGATCACCGCGGCGCGCCGGTCCTCCGGAGAGGCCCCGGCCACCGCGGACAGCGCCCCGCGGAACGCCAGCCCCTGCCCGCACCCGCCGACCAGCGCGCTCAGCACCACCAGCACCAGCAGCTCCCACCGCAGGGCCGCCGCCAGCAGGGCCAGGCCGCCCAGCAGGGCCGCGCAGCCCAGCGGCAGCGAGCGCCCCTCCCCGAACGGGCCGACCGCCAGCTGTCCGGCGGTGGAGCAGAAGAAGGCCAGCGCGACGACGGCCCCGCTCACGGCGTGATCGTGTACCCCGAGCGATTCCGAGAGGAACGCCGGGCTCACCGAGGTGAACACCCCGAACAGGGCGAAGCCCACGAACGAGGCGATCGCCGCCGGCCCGAACACCGGCCGCACCGGCGGGGGCAGTCCCGGCCGCTGCGGCCGTACGGCACGCAGCGGGCCCCGCTCCCGCACGGTCTCCGGCAGCCGCAGCACCACGGCGGCCGCCCCGGCCACCAGGGCGAGGTGCACGGCGAACGGCAGGTACAGCGGCCAGGGCGCGTACTGCGCGAGCACCCCGGCGAGCAGCGGACCGCAGCCGAGGCCGCCCATGTTGGCGGCCGTGGCCACGAACGTGGCCCGGCCCTTGCCCCCCTGCGGGGCCAGCTCGAGGACGTACGCCGTGGCGGCCCCGGTGAACAGCCCGGCCGACAGGCCCGACAGCAGCCGTCCCGCGTACAGCCAGGGCAGCCCGGAGGCGGCCAGGAAGCAGACGGCGCTCCCCGCCGCACAGCCCAGCCCCGCCAACAGCACGGGCCGCCTGCCCACCGCGTCCGAGGCGTTCCCGGCCAGCAGCAGGACACCGATGACGGCGAAGGCGTACACCGCGTACACGACCGTCACCGTCAGCTCGGAGAAGGAGAACTTCTCCTGGTACAGGCCGTAGAGCGGGGTGGGCAGCGTGGTGCCGGTCATGCACACCGCGAACACCGCCCCACCGAGCACACAGGGCCGCCACCCTCGCCGATCACCGTCCATGCCGCCGACGTTAACCCCGCCCGCCACCCCCCGCTCGGCAGGCGCGCGCCGCCGGCGGCTTCCGGATCCGGCCGACTACACGGGGCAGGGCCGGTACTCGAGGCTGAGCTCCCGGTCGACGGCGTAACTGGTCCTCATCGACGCCTCGCTGACCTTCTGCCAGGAGCCGTACTTGGCGTAGAGCTGGTCCGCGGTCGGGCCGAGCGGGTTGCCGTACTTGGCGATGTTCCGCTCCTCGAGGATGCGGACCTCTTCCGGGCTCATGCCCGCCCGGGTGATCTCCTTGGCCTGGTTGCGCATGTCGACCAGCTCCCGGGCGATCTCCTCGTCCGAGGCACCGGCCTCCCGCATGTCGGCGGCGGTGCGGTGCATGTCCTCCAGGAGGCGGTGGTAGCTCATGCGGGTGCGCTGGGCCTCCACCTTCTCGTCCATCGGCAGCACCCGGATCCGGCAGACGACCGGATCGGTGCTGGGGCACGGGTCGTCGGCGGGGACGGGCGGGGCGAGGGGCGCGGTGATGACCGAGCCGCACTGCTCCCAGGCGGCGGCCGAGGAGGAGGCCGCGGTGGTGACCAGGGCGACGGCGGCCAGGAACGGTACGAGGGCGCGGCGCAGCCGCGCGGAGTGGGTAGGCATGCCCCGCATCCTCGACGGGCGAGCGCTGCAAGATCACGCAGACCCACCGAGGATCACTCCAACGAGGACGCGGCGGCACTTCTCGTGTTACAGGGAGTAGTCCAGTACGTAGGAGTGCCCGCCGTCCTCGGACCGGTGTATCTCGAAGGTGCCCGAGAGCCCCGCGAGTTCGCCGGAGCCCGTTCCTTCGACCACGCGGATCGCGAGCCGTTCGCCGTGGCTGCCGGGTGCGCTGTGCTGGAGGACGAAGGAGCCGCTGCGGCCGTCCAGTTCCCCCTCGAACAGTTCCACGGCGACGTAGGCGGCGGGGCCGCCCGCGGTGTCGGCCACGGACAGCATGTGCACCGTGCTGCCGCCGACGAGTCCGCCCTGGAAGCTCTTGGTCATCCGGACCCGGCCCAGCCCGGCTCCCGGGCCGCCCTTCTCGACCGTCTCCGGTTCGAACGAGGTCACGTCGAACGTCCCGGTCGTGCTGCTGCTCATCCTGCCACCCCCGTGAGTGCCGGCCACTGCGACCACGGGAAGCCTCGCACACGCCACTGACAACGCCCGGCGCGGCCGGGCCTCCACCGGTCCTCCGGTGCCGTGCGAGTCATGGTCCAGCCGGGCTGCGGCAGGCGCTGGCACCGTATCGGCACGGACGCGGGCCGGATGGCATGCGCATTCCACCGCCGCTCCGACCCGGATACGGCGGTCCTGCCGGGCCCACCTGCCCCGCGCGTGCACGAAGCCTGCCGACCGGGAGGCCCAGAAACAAAGGAGTTCCCCTGGTGAAGACCGTTCTGATGTCGGGGCGTACCCGACGGGACTCGGCGCACGACAAGGAGCCCGGGCTGCTGCGGATCATGAAGGAGGACCTGGACGTCGTCGTCGCCCAGGACCCCTCCATGCGCAACCGCCGCGAAGCACTGCTGCACGCCGCCCTGCCGGCCCTGTGGGCGCACCGCGTGGCCCACCGCCTGCACCGACGTGGCATGCGCATGACAGCCGGGCTCATCGCCTGGCAGGCGCGCCGCAAGACCTCCGTGGAGATCCATCCCGGTGCCGTCCTCGGCCGGCGGGTGTTCATCGACCACGGCGCGGCCGTCGTGATCGGCGAGACCGCCGTGGTCGGCGACGACGTGACGATCTATCACCAGGTGACCCTGGGAGCGGTCGGCTGGTGGAGCGACAACAAGCGGCCCGTGGGTGAACGCCGCCACCCCGTGGTGGGCCACCACGTCGTGCTCGGCACCAACGCGACGGTCCTCGGCCCCGTCACCATCGGCGAGCACGCCGTCATCGGGGCCCAGGCCCTGGTCAACAAGGACGTCCCCCCGGGAGCCCGCGTCCTGGCCGCCACCGCCGTGATCAAGGCGGTCGGCGAGCAGCCGCAGCCCATGGAGGACCTGTACGCGGTGACGGCCTCGGCCGGCTCCTGGTAGGCCCCGCGGCCACCGCACCCCTTCCCCGCCTCGCACCCTCCCCCCACGAAGACTGCGTCGGCGTACGGGCGGACCGTACGACCACCCCCGACAGGCAGCCGCACGACCCGACTTGTGAGGAACCACACGTGGAAAGCCGTAAGACGCGCCCCATCGCCGACAGCATCGAGGACCTGATCGGTTCGACCCCGCTGATCCGCCTCCACTTCGAGGACACCGCCCCGGGCACGCACGTGCTGGCCAAGCTCGAGGCCGCCAACCCGATGTCCACCAGCAAGGACCGTGCCGCCCTCTACATGCTGCGGGCCGCCGAGGGCCGCGGCGAGCTCACCCCGGGCAGCGGCACGGTCATCGAGGCCACCTCCGGCAACACCGGCATCTCCCTGGCCGCCCTCTGCGCCGCCCGTGGCTACCGCTGCGTCATCGTGCTTCCCGACAGCGCCACCCGTGAGCGGATCGGCATGCTGCGGGCGCTCGGCGCGGACGTCGTGCGCACCCCCCGGGAGCAGGGGTACTCCGGAGCGATAGCCAAGGCCGAGGAGCTGCACGCGGCGACCCCCGGCTCCTGGTTCCCCCGCCAGCACGAGAACGCCGACAACGTGCGGGCCCACTACGAGACCACCGGCCCGGAGATCTGGGCGGACACGGAGGGCCGCGTCGACGTCCTGGTCTGCGGCGTGGGCACCGGCGGCACCCTGACCGGCACGGCCGCCTACCTCAAGGAGCAGAACCCGGGGATACGCGTCGTCGCGGTCGAGCCGGAGAACTCCCCGGTCCTCACCCAGGGCACCGGCGGCCTGCACCGCATCCCGGGCCTCAACGGCGGCTTCGTGGCCCCCACCACCGACGTCTCGCTGATCGACTACGTGGTGACCGTCACCGACGAGGACGCGGTCGCCGCCGCCCGGCAGCTCGCCCGCCGCCAGGGCATCTTCGCCGGGGTCTCCTCGGGCGCCGTCGCCCACGCCTCGGCCCGGCTGGCCGCCCACCCGGACTACGTCGGCGCCTCGATCGTCACCCTGCTGCCCGACACCGGCGAGCGCTACCTCAGCCTCTGGGAAGAGGAGGAGGCGGCCGAGGCCCGGCAGCCGGCCCGCAGGCCCTCCGCCGCGCGCCGCCCCGCCCCTTCGCAGACCGCACCGGCCCCGCAGGAGTCCCCCGAGCAGCCCCTGGCCCTGATCGCGAAGTCCTGAGCACGAAGACCACGAAGGCCTGAGCGCGAAGGCCTGACCCCGCCCGCCCCGTCGGCCACCCTCGCGGTGGAAGGCGGGGCGGTGCCGCTTCCCGGGCCGTGAAGTCGGGCCGCTCGAAGGAAAGTTGCGGAACGGTGCCCTCCGCAACGGAATCCGAAGCGAAGAAGCCCGTTCGCCATTGATTCGCAAGTTACCTGCGGGTTTGGCTAACAAAAACATGGCCGGTGACTTGCGTAACCCCGTGACCTCCGACAGTATCGGCCCCGTTCCGCCTCACAGCGCCCGGACGAGCACCGGCAACCCCGTGCCGTCCCACGCCCCGCGAGCCGCCCGATCCGAGCGGTCGCCCGTACGCGCCCACCTCCGAGGCACACCCCCCTTCCCACGCGACCCCCCGTCGCGTTCCCTCTCATTCACCTACCCTCGAAGGCAAGGCAGAGATGGCACCACTGGCCTCGCGCCGACGTACCCCGGCAGCCGACCACCACCCCGTGGACGTGGTCCCCCCGTTCTCCCAGCTGTCGTTGTACGGCTTCCAGCACGTCCTGGCGTTCTACGCCGGCGCGGTCCTCGTACCGATCATCCTGGGCAACAGCCTGGGACTCTCCCCCCGCGAACTCGTCTACCTGATCAACGCCGACCTGGTCACGGCCGGCATCGCCACCATCATCCAGGCCTGGGGCTTCTGGCGGATCGGCGCCCGCCTCCCGCTCGTCCAGGGCGCGACCTTCACCGCCGTCTCCCCGATGATCGCCATCGGCCAGGGCGCGGGCGGCGGGACCGCCGGACTGCTGGTGGTCTACGGCGCCGTGATCACCGGCGGCATCGCCACGTTCCTGCTCGCGCCCTTCGTCGGACGGCTCGCCAAGTACTTCCCGCCGATCGTCACCGGCACCCTCCTCACCGTCATCGGCATCGTGCTCATACCCGTGGCCCTGCAGGACGTCGGGGGCGGCTCCGACCTGATCGGCAAGCCCGGCTTCGGCGCCCCGGAACACCTCGCCTACGCCGGCGGCACCCTCCTGCTCATCCTGCTCCTCTCCCGCTTCGGCGGACCCTTCCTGCGCAGCGTCGCCATCCTGCTCGGCCTCGTCGGCGGCACCACGGCCGCCTGGCTGCTCGGCGACGCCGACCTCGGCCCCGTGGAACAGGCCGACTGGCTCGGCGTCAGCACCCCCTTCCACTACGGCGTCCCGCAGTTCCACCTCTTCCCGATGCTCGCGATGGCCGTCGTCATGGTCATCACCATGGTCGAGACCACCGGCGACGTGTACGCCATGGGCGAGATCACCGGCCGCGAGGTCGACGGGGAGACCGTCGCCCGGGCCCTGCGCGCCGACGGCGTGGCCACCGTCCTCGGCGGCGTCTTCAACTCCTTCCCGTACGTGGCCTTCGCCGAGAACATCGGCCTCGTCCGGATCTCCCGGGTGACCAGCCGGTTCGTCGTGGTCGCCGCCGGCTTCCTGATGATCCTGCTGGGCCTGGTCCCCAAGGCCGGAGCGGTCGTCGCCGCCGTCCCCCACCCGGTCCTCGGCGGCGCCGCCGTCGCGATGTTCGGCATGGTCGCCACCGTCGGCATCCAGATCCTCGCCAAGGTCGACCTCAGGGAGGAGCGCAACGCCCTGATCCTCGCCCTCAGCCTGGGCGCCGCGATGCTCCCGGCCGCCGTCGGCCCGTTCTTCGAGCGCATGCCCACGGAGCTGCGGGCCGTCCTCGGCAGCGGCATCACCCTCGGCAGCCTCACCGCCGTGCTGCTCAACCTGTTCTTCCACACCCCGACCGGTCGCACGGCACGGGAGGAGATCGACTGGGACGCCTTCGCCGACGCTCCGCCGGCGCGGTGATCCGCCCGTGTCCACACCCCCGTTCTCCCCCGCCGAGGCCGCGGCCGCGCGGCTGCGCCTCGGCATGACCCCCACCCAAGTCGTCCTGGCGATGTCCCAGTTGGGCGTGGACCGGCCTCCGGAAGCGGTCCACGCCTGGGAAACCGGAGCGGTCGCCCCGTCCGAACCCGAACTGTTCGCCCTGGCCGACGCCCTGTGGTGCCCCGTCGCCGTCCTCATGGCCGTGCGCCCGGCAGCCCTGCGGGAACACCGGCTGGCCCGCGGGTTCACCGCCGAACGCCTGGCACTGCGCATCGGCATGGACCCGGACGCGTACGCCCGCGCCGAGGCCGAACACCGGTGGCCCGGCACCGACCGCCAGACCCTGCTCCTGGCCGACGCCCTCGGCCTGAGCTCGGAGGAACTGCTCGACGTCCTCGACCGGGACAACGAACTCGCCGGCCTGCTGCGCCAGGCCGTCGAGGGCCGCTGGAAGGCCCACGTCGACGCGCTCGCGCACCTCGTCCAGGCCGACGAGCGGCGGGTGGCGCGCGCGCTGAAGGCGCTGCACCGCGAGTACACCCGGTTCGACGAGCGCTACATGGGCCACCTCGTCGCCCGCAACGACGACGCCCGGCTCCGCGAGATCGCCGCGGACCGGGCGGCCTGGCTGCGGGCCCTGCCGGACCGCTTCCGCGCCCTCGCCGGCGTCGGCCCGGACCCGTCCGGGTACTGACGCCCCCGCCACCCCGGTGCGCCGCCGCGCCCGGCGCCGGCCGCACGCCATGATGGCCGCGACGGGCGCGGGAGCCTCCGGAAGGACGGGCCGATGTGGGCAGCGGGTGAGGCGTACGAGCCGTACGTCGGCAGGTGGAGCCGCCTGGTGGCCGCCCGGTTCGTCCGTTGGCTGGACGCGTCGCCGGGCGGCAGTTGGCGTGACGTCGGCTGCGGTACGGGCGCCGTCACCCGGGCCGTGCTGGACGCGGCCGGACCGGCGGCCGTCGTCGGCCTCGACCCCTCGGAGGGCTACCTGGCGTACGCCCGGGAGCACGTCCGCGATCCGCGGGCCCGCTTCGTCCGGGCCGACGCCGTCAACCTCCCGTTCGCCGACGCCACCGCCTCGGCGGCCGTCAGCGGACTCGTCCTCAACTTCGTTCCGGACCCGCCGCGGGCGGCCGCCGAGATGGCGCGCGTCGTCCGCCCCGGCGGGCTGGTCGGGGTCTACCTCTGGGACTTCGGCGAGGGCGGGATGGAGGCCATCCGGGCCTTCTGGGACGCCGCGACCGCCCTGGACCCGGCCGCCCACGCGCTGGACGAGGCCGTCCGCTTCCCCCTCTGCACCCGGACGGCCCTGGGCTCACTATTGGCCGGCGCGGGGCTGACGGAGGTGGAGACCGAGGAGATCCGCGTACCCACCCCGTTCCCGGACTTCGACGACTACTGGACCCCCTTCCTGGGCGGACAAGGTCCCGCCCCCTCCTACCTCGCCGCTCTCCCCGAGGACCACCGCGCCGCCCTGCGGGAGCGGCTGCGAGCCGGGCTGCCCCGGGCCGCGGACGGCTCGATCCCGCTCCACGCCCGGGCCTGGGCCGCCCGGGGCCGCCGCCCCGGCTGAACCACCGCGGACCCCCGCGCCCGGCACCGCCGGAGTCAGGCGCGGCCCAAGGGCGGCCGGCGCCCGGCCCAGGGCCGGGCCCGTTCGAGCTGTGCGGCCAGCCGCAGCAGGACGGCCTCGCCGCCGACGCGCCCCAGGAAGTGGACCCCGATCGGCAGCCCCTCGTCCGACCAGAACAGCGGGACCGACATGGCCGGGGCGCCGGTGATGTTGGCGACGACGGCCGGGAAGGCGACGAAGGGCCCGCTGCTGCGCAGGGAGCGCAGCGGGTCGTCCTCGGTGGAGGTCATCAGGCCGAGCGGCAGCGGCGGTTGGGCCAGCGTCGGCGTCAGCCAGCAGTCGAACCGGCCGAGGAATGCCGCCACGGTACGGGCGAAGGCCTGGAGCGTGGTCACGGCCAGCAGGTAGTCGCCGCCGGTCACGGTGCGGCCGTGCTCCCAGAACGCGCGGGTCAGCGGCTCCAGTTCCCCGGGCCCGGGCTCCCGGCCGAGCTCGCGGATCCAGTACCCGACGATCCACGAGACACCGGCCCCGTACACCGTGCCGATCGCGGCGCCGACCTCCGGGGTGAGGCCGGGCAGACCCGCCTCGACGAGCTCGTGCCCGAGGCCGGACAGCAGCCGGGCGGCGTCGTCGAGGGCCGCCAGGCAGTCGGGGTGCACCCCCTGCCCGTCCGCCGGGCGCCCGCTGAACGCGATCCGCAGCCGGCCCGGGTCACGGCCCGGCTCGGCGGCGAACGGGCCGGCCGCGGCGGGCGCCGGATAGGGGTCCCCCGCGTCCGGTCCGGCCACCGCGTCCAGGAGCGCGGCGGAGTCCCGCACCGAGCGGGTCAGGGCGTGCTCGCAGGCCCAGCCGCCGAAGGCGTCCCCGTACGCCGGGCCCAGGGGGACCCGCGCCCGGCCCGGCTTGAACCCGAACAGTCCGCAGCAGGAGGCCGGGAACCGGAGCGACCCGCCCACGTCGTTGCCGTGCGCCGCGGGCACCATCCCGGCGGCGACGGCGGCCGCCGACCCGCCGCTGGAGCCGCCCGTGGTCCGGGACGGGTCCCAGGGGTTGCGGGTCGGCCCGTACACGACGGCCTCGCAGGTCGGGCTCATCCCGAACTCGGACGTCGCCGTCTTGCCGAGGACGACCAGACCCGCCGCGCGCAGGCGCCGCACGAGCTCCTGGTCCGTGCGGGACACATGGTCGCGCAGGAACACCGAGCCCTCCCGGAAGGGCACCCCCGCGTCCTCGGCGACGAGGTCCTTCAGCAGGAACGGCACCCCGGTGAACGGACCCTGCGGCAGCCCCGCCGCCACCTGGTCCGCGGCGCGCTCGAACACCGTCGCCACGACGGCGTTCAGCAGCGGGTCCCGCTCCTCGATCCGGGCGACGGCCGCCGCGAGGAGGTCCTCCGCCGTGGCCTCACCGGTACGGACGAGAGCCGCCTGGGCGGTGGCGTCCAGAGCGGTGATCGTGTCCACGTCGCCAGGTCCGAGGCTGCTCATCGCGGCCGCCGTTTCCCGTAGCCCTCTGCCCCGAGACCTGTGAACAGCCTGGCACGGCGGCCCGTGCCGCGCACCCCGCACCCGTGCGGAGCCGGGACGCCGCCGCCCCGGCCCCGTGCCGTCCGGTCAGCCGGCCCGCAGGCGCTCCAGGGCCTTGACGCCGAGTTCCAGGGCCTCGTCGGGGCCGGAAACGCACTGCTGGAGGTCGACGAAGGCGCTGTCCGCACCCGAGGCCCGTACCCCCTCCAGCACCGCGGCGATCTCCTCGGCGCCGGTGCCGGGCCGGACGTTGTGGCGGATGTGACGGGTCAGCGCCTCCGGATCCCGGCCCGCCTCCTCCGCGGCCCGGCGCGCCTCGTCCCACAGCCCCGCCTCCATGCCCGGCGGCAGCAGCACCCCGGCCCAGCCGTCGGCGCGGCGGCCGACCCGGCGCATCGCGGCGGGGGAGAGACCGCCGAGCAGCACCTGCGGCCCGCCCGGCCGGGCCGGGCGCAGGCCGACGTACGACTCGGGGATCGACCAGTGCGGGCCCTCGTGGCCGAACACCTCCTCGGTCCAGTAGCCGCGCAGGATGTCGAGGATCTCGTCCAGCCGGGCGCCGCGCCGGGTGAAGTCGGCGTTCACGGCGGTGTACTCGTCGCGCAGCCAGCCGAGGCCCAGCCCCGCGACCAGCCGACCGGCGCTGATCGCGTCGAGGGTGGTGAGGCTGCGGGCGAGCAGCAGCGGCGGGTACCAGGGGGCGTTCAGGGTGCTGGTGGCCAGCCGGACCCGGCTGGTCGCCCCCGCGGCGGCGGTCAGCACGGTCAACGGGTCGAGGAAGGTGCGGAATCCGGGCGGGTAGGGGTCCTCGGCGGTGTGGCCGGGGTAGATGTCGCTCGGCGAGACCGGTGCGAGGGAGCGGTCGCCGACCCACAGCCAGCCGAAGCCGGCCTCCTCGGCCTGGCGGGCGAACGGCGCGATCCGCTCGGGGCGGGCGTGGCCGCCGTACTGGGGCAGGGCTATTCCGATGTCCATCGGCCCAGTCTGGGCCGCGGGGCCCGCCGCGCCGAACCTTTCCGGCCGCCGGGCGCGGCGCCGGCCCGATCCGCAAGGGACGCCTTCTAGCCGCGCGGCCCGTACATGATCACGCCCACCCCGGCGAGGCAGACGAGCGCCCCGACGACGTCGGCCCGGTCGGGACGGTAGCCGTCGAGGACCATGGCCCAGGCCAGCGACCCGGCCACGAACACCCCGCCGTACGCGGCCAGGATCCGGCCGAAGTTCGCGTCCTCCTGCAGGGTCGCGACGAACCCGTAGACGCCGAGGGCGATCACCCCGGCCCCGATCCACGCCCACCCCCGGTGCTCCCGCACCCCCTGCCAGACCAGCCAGGCGCCGCCGATCTCGAACAGGGCGGCAACGGCGAACAGGGCGACCGATCGGGCAACGAGCACGTCGACTACTTTCAGAAGGGCGATGACATCCGAAACTAACAGCGGTCGCCGGACGTTCGCACGCGGCGTCCGGGCAGGTGGGGGAAGTGTGGAAGGCAGCTCGTCGTGGACGGGGCGGGTGGCCGCGGCCGTACTGCTCGTCGGGGCCTGCGCGTTCACCGTCGTGGCGGTGCTGTACGCCGTGCTGTGCGGGAAGCTGATCGCCGTCGACATGACGGAGGTCGCCTGCAGCGCGGGCGGCTGTCCGCGCGGGCTGGGGTGGCTGCTGCTGTGGGCGTCCGCCGCCGCAGCCGGTGCGGCCCTGCTGTGGCGGGCGGTGCTGCGGGGCCGCGCGCACCGGTCGGCGGCGCTGTGGGCGGCGGCCGTCTTCCTTTCCCCGGCCGCGCTGGTGCCGGCCTGGCAGGGGTTCGAGTGGCTGCGCGGCCCGCACCTCACCCTGTTCGGCTACCAGGCCCCGGAAGGGGCGGCCGCGGGCAGTCCGCTGGGGGCCTGGGAGGAGCGCTCGTCCGGTTCCGTGTTCCGGGTCCGCACGGACGGGGTGACCGAGTACGACGGCGAGGGCCGCCACGGCTGGCGGCTCGGCCCGTCCCCGGACGGGGCGGAGATCTGCGGGATGAGTGCGGAAGCCCCCGCCCGCACCGGCCTGCTGCTCTACGCGTGGGACGGCGCCTGCGGCGCCCGCGTCAGGGCGGTGGACCTGGAAAGCGGCCGGGAGCTGTGGACCAAGGCCCTCGCGGACCCGTCGGGCACGGTGTCCGCGGGCGGCTCCCTCGCCGTCACCACGACGGCCGGTGCCGTCGTGGCCCACGACCTGAGCACGGGCGCCGAACGCTGGCGCTCCCCGCTGCCGGAGGGAGCCACCGCCACGGACCTCGCGGCCGGCCCCGACCGGGTCCTGGCCCTCACCCGCTCGGCGTCCGGCGCCGAACTCCTCACCCTGGACCCCGGCACCGGGGCCCGGGCCCGGCAGACCCCGCTCCCGGCCGGGAGCGAACCGGCGCGCATCGTCTCGGCCGCCCCGACGGCGGCCGTCATCGCGGGCGACCAGCTGCTGGTCTTCGACGCGCGGGGCGTACCGCACACGGAGGGGTCGCCGTACGTCCCGTCGGCGGAGGGACGGCGGACCCGCCTCGGCGACGTCCTCGTCGTGGCGGTCCCGGACCGGGAGGACCGGGAGGTCCTGGCCGGGTTCTCGCTGACGGACGGACGTCTCCTGTGGCGCCGTACCCTCGGCGACGACTGGTCGGTCCGGACGCTGGGCGCCGCAGGCGAGGGCCGCGTCGCCGTGGTCTCCCGGGGCGCCTACAGCCACTTGTGGGACCTGGACGCCCGCACCGGTACGAGTGCGGGAGAGCCGGCGGTACTGCGCGTGCGCGACCTGCCGATGGGGGAGCGGACCGTCCTGTACGGCCGGACGTTCGTCAACCTGGATCCCGGCGGCACCCGTCCGCCGGTCTTCGACCTGGGCCCGGTCCTCGGCTGGTGACGCGCCCGGTCGCCTATCCTGCCTGCTCATGACAGTGCTGCACGGTGTGTCCGTCGACCTCGTCCCCACCCTCACCGGGGACGTCCCCGCCCTGGCCGCCATCCGCGCCACCCCCGAGGTCCGCGCCCGGTGGCGGGGCGAGGACGACCTCGAAGAGGAGATCGCCGGTGACCTGGAGGACCCCGGCACCGTCTGCCTCACCATCCGGCAGGGGCAGCGGATCGTCGGCATGATCCAGTGGTACTCCGAGGACGAGCCGGACTACCGCCACGCCGGCATCGACCTCTTCCTCGACCCCGCCGTGCACGGCAGGGGCCTGGGCACCGACGCGGTACGCACCCTCGCCCGCCACCTCGTGGACGACCGCGGCTACCACCGGCTCGTCATCGACCCGGCGGCCGACAACGCCGCGGCGATCCGCTGCTACGAGAAGGCCGGCTTCCGGCCGGTCGGCGTGATGCGCCAGTACGAGCGCGGCGCCGACGGCACCTGGCACGACGGTCTCCTGATGGACCTCCTGGCAGCCGAACTGACGCGCTGACGGACGCGCTGACCGACGCGGTGCGGACGCGGTGTCGCATGTGGTGGTCGGCACCCGTCCGGCGTCCGCGCCGGCTCCGGAACCGGTCGCGGGCGCCGGACGGGTTGCCGCCTGGGCCCACGGAAGATCCTGCCGCCCGTCCGCAAGCCCAGTCAATCCTTGGGTTTCCTAAGCCAAACCCAAGCGCTAGCTTGGGTCTCGTGACTTTGGACGATCTTCGGGTGTTCGTGGCCGTCTGCCGGGCCGGGAGCCTGAGCGGGGTGGCCCGGGAACTGGGCTGCACACAGTCCGCGGTGAGCCAGCACGTGAAACGGCTGGAGCGGGAGACCGGGGTGGCCCTGCTGGAGCGCCGGCCGCGCGGCGTGGTGCCCACCCCGGCCGGCGGCATCCTCCACGAGGCGGCCACCGACGGCATCGGCGCCCTGGACCGGGCGCTGCGCCGGATCGGCGAACTGGCCGACGGCGAGGGCGGCTCCGTGCGCGTCGGCACCGGCGGGGCGACCGTCCGCCACTTCATGGCCGAGGCCATCGTCGGCTTCCGCCGCCGCCACGCCGCCGTGAGCCTGGAGTTCCGCACGGAGACCTCCAGCCGGCGCTGCTTCGACGCCCTCCTGGCCGGCACCCTCGACCTCGCCTGGGTCACCATCGGCCCGCCCGTCCCCGGGATCGAGCAGCGTCCCGTCGTCGACCTGCCCTGGGTCCTCGCCGTACGCGCCGAGGACCCGCTCGCGGCCCGCCCGGCCATCGGCGCCGCCGACCTCGCCGACCTGCGCCTGGTGCGCCTCCCGCCGAACTCCCTCTCCGGCGCCCGCCTGGACGCGGCCCTCACCGGACTCGGCGTCCGCGTCGGCTCCGACACCAGCGTGGCCGACTGGGACACCGCCCTGCTGCTCGCCGAACTCGGCCTCGGCCACACCGTCGTACCGGCCGTCCCCGGACTGCGGGCACCGGCCGGCGGGCCGCTGCGGCTGGTCCCCGTGACCGACCTGCCCCCGCTCCCGGTCGGCTGGGCGGTCCGCCGCTGGGACGCCCTCACCCCGCTCGCCCGCGCCTTCGCCGACACGGTCGCCGAAGCCTGCGCCGACCCGGGTGCCGACAGCCGGACTTGACCCTCACCCCACGTCAGGCTCCAGGCTGGGCGCCGACGAAAGGGCAGGTGGATGAGTTATTCGGTGGGACAGGTCGCGGCCTTCGCCGGGGTGACGGTGCGGACGCTGCACCACTACGACAAGGCCGGGCTGCTCTCCCCGGGCAGCCGCAGCCGGGCCGGCTACCGGCTCTACGACGACGCCGACCTGGCGCGCCTGCAGCAGATCCTCTTCTACCGCGAGCTCGGCTTCACCCTCGAGGACACGGCCGCGATCCTCCGGGACCCGCAGGCGGACGTCCTGGAGCACCTCCAGGCCCGGCAGCGGCAGCTCGGCGAGGAGATCGCCCGGCTGCGGCGGCTCGCCGAGGTGGCCGCGCGGGCCATCGAGGTCCAGCAGACCGGGGTCAGGCTGACCCCCGAGGAACGCTTCGAGGTGTTCGGGGAAATCGCCTTCGACCTCAGCTACGCCACGGAGGCGGAGCTGAAGTGGACCGGGTCGGAGGGCCGCCGCGAGGCGATGGCCCGCGCCGCCGCCCACACCAAGGAGGACTGGCGGCTGCTGATGCGCGAGGCCACCGCCTGGCGCGCCGAGCTGCTCACCGCCTTCGGCGAGGCGCAGCCGTACGACGGTGAACGGGCCATGGACCTCGCCGAGGAGCACCGCCTGCACGTCTCGCGGTGGTTCACCTCCTGCCCGCCCGCCATGCACCGGCGCATCGCGGACGACTTCCTCGCCGACCCGCGCGCCTTCGCCCTCGTCGTACCGCCCTCGCAGCAGCGCCCGGGCCTCGCCGCCTACCTCTGCAAGGCCGTCCACGCCAACGCGGCCCGCCGCGCGGACCGCCCGGGCGACGGCCGTACCGACACGGAGGAGAACCGATGAAGATACTCATCGCCGCCGCCGGATCGCGCGGCGACGTCGACCCCTACACCGGCCTGGGCGCCGCCCTGCGCGCCGCCGGACACGAGGTCGCCCTGGCCGCCACCGCCCCCTTCGCCCCCCTCGTGCACGCCGCGGGCCTGGAGTTCCGGTCCCTGCCCGCCGGCACCCGGCCGCACGGGGACGTCACCGACCGGCGCGAGCTGATGCGCACCGCCTCCGCGTTCCTCGCCGAACTGGGCCGGGGCTTCGCCGACGCGGTGGACGCGGGGACCGACCTGCTCCTGCTCTCCACCACCACGGCCCCGCTCGGCTGGCACCTGGCCGAGGCCACCGGTACGCCCAGCCTCGGCGTCTACCTCCAGCCCACCGCCCCCACCGGCGCGTTCCCGCCCGTGGTCACCGGCGCCCGCTCGCTGGGCCGGTTCGGCAACCGCGCCGCCGGGCGGTTCGCCCTGCGCATGGCCGACCGGATCGGCGAGCAGGGAGCCGCCCTGCTGCGCGACCGCCTGGACCTGCCGCCGCTCGCCGCCTCCGCCATGCGCCGGCGGCGGGAACGGGAGCGGTGGCCGGTGCTGCACGGCTGCAGCACGGCCCTGGTGCCGGCCCCCGCCGACTGGCGGCCGGGCCTGGAGGTCGTGGGCAACTGGTGGCCCCACCTCGACCCGGCCGAGCGGCTGCCCGCGGACCTCGAGGACTTCCTCGGCGCCGGCCCGCCGCCCGTCCTCGTCGGCTTCGGCAGCATGGCCTCCGGCGAGGGGGAGCGGCTCGGCGAGCTCGCCGTACGGGCCCTGCGCCGCGCCGGACTGCGCGGCGTCCTGCAGAGCGGGAGCGCCGGACTCGCCGCCGCCGACGGTGGCGCGGACGTCCTCACCGTCGGGGACGTCCCGCACGCCCTCCTCTTCCCCCGGCTGGCCGCGGTCGTCCACCACGCCGGGGCCGGCACCTCGGCGGCCGCGCTGCGGGCCGGGGTCCCGGCGGTACCGGTCCCCGTGACGGCGGACCAGCCGTTCTGGGCGCGCCGCCTCGCCGCGCTCGGCGCCGCGACCGCGCCCGTCCCCTTCGGCTCCCTCACCGAGGGGGCGCTCGCCGCGGCGCTGGAGCGGGTGGTGGGGGAGGGGGCGCACGCCCGGGCCGCGCGGGCGGCGGCGCGGCACATGGCCGCCGAGGACGGCGCGGCCCGGGTCCTCGAAGCCGTCGAACGGGCCGCCCGCGCGCGGTGAGCGCCGCCGGGCGCCGCGAGCGGCGGATCGGAGCCGCGAAAACGTGTCGCCACGTCCGACACCGGCCACCTCGTGGAACCGTTTTCCCATGACTGAAGGATCGGTACCCCACATGTCCCCGGCGCGCATCACCGTCCTCGCCGTCCAGCCGGGCGACCCGCCCTTCCGGATCGTCCAGGTGGACGACGAGGTCGTGGGCCGGGCGACGTCGATGACGGACGTGCTGCTGATCGCCGCCGAGGTGGGGATCACCATCCACGACCTCGACGACCTGGACGAGGTCCGGTGGGTGGGCGGCGGCAAGTTCCACTGGACGCTGCGCTGACGGAGCGGCCGCCCCCGGCCGACGCCGATTGACATTCTTGCACTGCCAGTGCAGTTTTAAAGCTGCACTGGCAGTGCAAAGTGATGCTCGATCGACCCCGGAGCGGCGGACGCCCGCCCCGGGCGGAAGGGGAGTGCGGATGTTCCTCGCCCTGGGGCGCTGGTGCGCCCTCCGGCCGAAACGGGTGGCCGCGGCGTGGCTCCTGCTGCTCCTGGCCCTCGGCGCCGCCGTCCTCGGCTACGGCCGGGTCACCAGCGAGGCCGTGCGGATCCCCGGCAGCGACAGCCAGGCCGCGCTCGACACCGCCGCCAGGGCCTTCCCCGGGCCGGCCTCCGGCAGCCAGCCGCTCGTCCTGCACACCCCGTCCCAGGGGCCGGTCCTGACCGGGGAGGCGGCACGGGCCGCCGTGGAGCAGAGCGCCCGCGCCATCGCCCGGGTGCCGCACGTGGTCTCCGTGACCACCCCCTACGACCGGCCGGGAGGTCCGGTGGCGGTGGCCCGGGACGGCCACACCGCCTACCTCTCCCTCGGCCTCGACGTCACCGGCCGGGACATCACCCCCGCCCTGACGGACCGGATCACCGACGCCGCCGCCCCGGCCCGGGCCGCGGGCATCGAGGTCACCCCGGGCGGTGACCTGGCCGCCGCCGTGGACCGGCCCGACACCGGCCACAGCGAGCTCATCGGCCTGGCCGCCGCCGCGGTGGTGCTCCTCCTCGGCTTCCGCAAGGCGGCCGCCGCCGGGCTCCCCCTCGTCGTCGGCATCGCGGGCCTGGCCGTGTCGCTGGCGGCGATCGGGCTGGCCGGACACCTGATGGACATGCCCTCGTCCGGCACCACCATCGCCGCCATGATCGGCCTGGGCGTGGGCATCGACTACACCCTGTTCAGCCTCACCCGCTTCCGCGAGCTGCGCGGCCGGGACGTCGCCGCCGCCGAGGCGGCCGCCCTCGCCACGGCCACCGCCGGCAAGGCCGCCGCCTTCGCCGGCTGCGCGGTGATCGCCGCCCTGGCCGGGCTCGCCCTCGGCGGGCTGCCGCTGCTGCACGCCCTCGCACTGGCACCGGCGGTGGCGGTCCTGGTCGCCGTCACGGCCACCCTCACCCTCCTGCCCGCCCTGCTGACCCTCCTGTCCCGCTTCCTCGGCGCGACCCCGCCGGCCGGCGGCCGGGCTGCCGCCGGGCGGCGGGCGGGGCGTGGGAGCGGAGGTGGGTGGGAGGGGCTGGTCGAGCGGGTCACCGCGCGGCCCTGGCGGTATCTGCTCGCCGGGCTCGCCCTGCTGCTCCTGCTCGCCGCCCCGGCCACCGGACTCGCCTTCGGCCAGCTCGACGCCGGGGACAAGCCGGCCGGTTCCGCCAGCCGCACCGCCTACGAGCGGCTCGCGGCCGCCTTCGGGCCGGGCGTCAACGGCCCGCTCCAGGTGACGGACACCCTCCCCACCGCCCCCGCCGGCCCCCAGGACCCCCGCGTCACCGAGGTCTCGGCGGCCCTCGCCCGCACCCCCGGCGTGGCGTCGGTGAGCCCGCCGCAGCTCGCCCCGGCCGCCCGCACCGTGCGCTGGCAGGTCACCCCCGCCACCGCCCCCGGCGACCCGGCCACCGCGCGACTGGTCGCCACCCTGCGCCGGGAGGTGCTGCCCGCAGCCACCGCCGCAGGCACGGGCACCGCGCACGTGGGCGGGGCCCCGGCGGCGGTCGCCGACCTCGACGACCGCCTCGCGGACCGGCTGCCCGCCGTCATCGGCGTGGTCGTGGCCGTGGCCGCCCTGCTGCTCCTGGCGGCCTTCCGCGCACCCCTGCTCGCCCTCAAGGCCGCCGTCCTCAACCTCCTCTCGGTGGCCGCCGCGTACGGCGTGCTCACCGCCGTGTTCCCGTGGGGCCGGGGCGCGCGGGCCCTGGGGCTCGACGGGCCCGTACCGGTGCCCGGGTACGTGCCGCTGCTGATGTTCGCCGTGCTGTTCGGCCTCTCCATGGACTACGAGGTCTTCCTGCTCACCGCCGTCCGCGAGCGCCACCTTGACGGCGTCGGCGCCCGGCGCGCCGTGGTCCTCGGGCTCGCCTCGACCGGCCGGATCATCACCTCCGCCGCGCTGATCATGGTGAGCGTGTTCCTCGCGTACCTGCTCTCCGACGACCCCGTGGTGAAGATGTTCGGGACGGGGCTGGCCGCCGCCGTGGCCCTGGACGTCACCGTGGTCCGCGGACTGCTCGTCCCCACCACGATGACCCTGCTCGGAGAACGCGGCTGGTGGCTCCCGCGCCGGCTCGACCGGATCCTGCCCGAACTGGACATCGAGGGCACCGCCCACACCCGCCCCGCGCCCGCCGGTGCACGGCCCGCCGCCGCGGGAGCCCTCCCGGCCGAGCCCACCGTGCCCGTCACCGCCCCTCCCAGCCGATGAGGCCCCCGTTGAGGTTCCGCACGCCCTCCCTCCGAGCCCCCGGTCGGCGCCCCCGTACGCTGCTCGCCGCGGCCGCCGCGCTGCTGCTGCTCTCCCTGCCCGTCGCGGACGCCACCGCCCGCGGTCTGACGGAGAGCCGGCTCGCGGACCGGATCGCCCGGCGGCAACCGGGCCTGACGGCACGGCCCGAGGTCTCCGTCGAGGGCCTGCCCTTCCTCCTCCGGGCCGCCCGGGACCGCTACCCCGAGGTGCGGGTGCGCGCGGACGCGACGACCGGTGCGGGCCGCCCGGTCACGGCGGACGTCACCCTCGACGACGTCACCGCCGCGGGCGGGGGCTACCGGGCCTCCTCGGCCTCGGCCCGGTTCACCGCCCCGTACGCCTCCCTCGGCGACGGGACCGGGAGCACCACGCTCTCCGACGCGGGCGGCGGCCGGCTGCTGATCCGGCGCGACGTGCTGGGCGCCCCGCTCGCCCTGACGGCGGACGTCCGGCTCGTCGGCGGCGTCCTGTCCCTGCGCGCGGCCTCCGCCTCACTGGCCGGCCGGCGCCTGGACCCGGACAGCCCGCTGATCACCCGGGCGCTCGCCGCCCAGACCCGCACCCTGCCCGCACTGCCGCTCGGCCTGCGGCCCACCGGCGTCTCGGCCGGCGCGGCCGGGGTGACCGTGACCGCCCGGGCCGAGGACGTCGACTTGGGCTGATCCGGCGGGGCTGATCCGGCGGGGCTGATCCGGCGTACCCGGCCGGGGCCGTCAGGCCTGCGGGTGGTCGGCCGAGGCCAGCAGGTTCAGCACGGTGGCCTCCATCGCCGCGCGCGCCTGCGCCGGGCTCTTGCCGCCGGAGCGCCAGTGGTGCCAGGCCCCCCACGTGGTCACCGCGTCCAGACCGTCCAGCAACGCGGCCGCCCGCTCGGCGTCGAGCCGCCCCAGCTCGTCGGCGAAGACCTCGGCGACCCGGCGGCGGGCGTCCGCGAACGCCTCGTCGGTGACCTGCCGGATGCGCGGCGAGGGGTGCTCGATCCGCATCAGCGTGAGGCGGGCCGGGGTGATCCACTCCAGGATGCGGGCCCGCTGTTCGGCCAGGGCCGCCACCCGGACGCCCCGCGGCCCCGTCAGCGGGAGCGGGCGGATCTGTTCGGCCAGCTGCTCCAGGCGGCGGGTGATGGCCAGGTCCACCAGCTCGGACATGTCGGCGAAGTGATGGAACACCAGCCGCCGGGAGACCCCGGCCCGTTCTGCGACGCGGTCCGCCGGGAACTCCACGACCCCCTCGTCGAGGAGCGCGAGCACGGCGTCCGCGATCTTCTCCCGGGTCCGCCGTCCCCGCTCCGTCCGGCCGTCGGCCACCGCTCGCCCGCCCTCCGCTGTACGTCCATCCGCCTCGACAGCAGCATTTTCGCACCCGGCGGGGCTCACCAGGTCACGTACAGGGCCTCCGGGGAGCGGTGGATGAGGGTGGGGCGCATCCGCGGCGCGGGCCGCTGCGCGTCGAGCCGCAGGCCCGGGAGGAGCTCGGTGAACAGCTCCAGGGTGAGCCGGAGCTGGCCGCGGGCCAGGTGCGAACCCGGGCAGGCGTGCGGGCCGTGCCCGAAGGCGAGGTGCTGCCGGTCCGCGGCCCGGCCGACGTCGAAGGCGTCGGCGTCCTCGTACCGCCGCCCGTCCCGGTTGGCCGACGCGTACGCGACGAGCAGGGCGGCGCCGGCGGGCAGGGGCGTCCCGGCCAGCTCCAGCGGCCGGGTCGTGACCCGGCGGAAGGCCTGCACCGCCGAATCGAAGCGCAGCCCCTCCTCCACCGCCGCCGGGACCAGCCCCGGATCGGCGCACAGCAGCTCCCACTGGCGCCGGTCGGCGAGCAGGTGCAGCAGGGTGGTGGCGATCAGCGCACTGGTCGTCAGGAACCCGGCGATCAGCAGGTTCTGCAGATGGGCCACCAGTTCGTGGCGCTGCTCCTCACCCAGCGCGGCGCCCGGCGGGGCGGCGGCCGCCGCCAGGTCCGAGCAGAGGTCCTGGCGGGGACGTGCCCTGCGTTCGCGGACGTACCCGTCGAGCAGGTGCTGCAGGGCGACGACGTCCTCGGCGGCGGCCAGCTGCTCCTGCGGTGCCAGCGGGTGGAACAGCAGCTCCTCGGCCCGGTACCCGCCGTGCACGGCGGCCGGCACGTCCGCCCGGTCCAGTCCGATCAGCCGCCCCACCACCAGCCCGGGCAGCTTCCGCGCGTACGCCTCCACCAATTCGGCGGACCTGGCCTCGGCCGCGGCGACCTCGGCCACGAGCTCCCGGGCGCACTCCCGCGCGTACGGCAGCAGCGCCGCCGACCGCGTGGTGGACAGGGCCCGGTTGAGCGGGGCGCGGTGGCGCCGGTGGACGGCCCCGTCGGAGGAGACCACGGTCTGCCGCGGCCCGAACCCGCGCGCCAGCACCCCGAGCGCCGCCTGCGGCAGCGCGACGTCGGGCAGCAGGGCGTTGGCGGAGGAGAAGTCGTCCGCCCGCCGCAGCACCTCCCGTACGTCCTCGTCCCGGGCCACCAGCCAGGCGTCCATCTCGGGCACGAAGGTCAGCCCTGCGGTCCTCCGTGCCCGCTCGTACAGCGGATACGGGTCCCGGTACAGCGCGTCCCGCCGCTCCTGCTGCGCCCCCACACGTCCTCCACCCCGCGCCCGTCCGCGGCCCGCCCGCCGCCGCGCCATCCTGCCCGACGGCCCGCCCCGCGAGGAAGACCGCGTCGCCGGAGGCACGTACCCCGCGCGGGCCCGGAACACGCCCGGGCCCCCGGCGGCGTGGAGCCGCCGGGGGCAGGGGCCGGGGGGTCAGGACGTTGACGGCGCGCCTGGGAAGCGGCCGTCAATAGTAGTGCCGGCGTCCTCCCACGGCGTGCCCGACGGCGCCCAGGACCCACAGGACGAGGCCGATGACGACGAGGATGACGCCGATCGTCCAGAGGATCGAGATCCCGGTCAAGAAGCCGATGATCAGCAGAATCACACCCAGGATAATCATGAGTACCTCCTGGTCCCTCTCGGATGGGGACGTCCCGCGTCTACCACCCCCGCGCGGGTTCATGCATGCGCCGGGGCACCGGCCGCAATTCCCCCCGAGCATGGGGCGCCGCATTCCGGGTAGCCGCCAGGTGTTCGCTACCCCAAGCCGGGAGGCCGTCATGGGCAAGATGAAGGGCAAGGCCGAGCAGCTCAAGGGCAAGACGAAGGAAGAGATCGGCGACATGGCCGACGACCGGACGATGGAGATGAAGGGCAAAGCGGAGCAGGCCGCGGGCCGGGCGAAGGAGTCCCAGGCGGACGCGGCGGCCCGGATGCGGAAGATCCACGACGCGAACCGGTGACCACCGGCCCCGCACGGCGGGCACGGCGCACGAACGCGCCGTGCCCGCCGCGCGTACGTCACCGGGGGGCGGCCCCGGCGGGCTTCCACCCCCATGCCGTGAGCATGCCGGCCGACAGCGCGGCGCACTCCTCGGAGTCCAGGTAGCGCACCGCCGCGTCCACCGCGGCGTCGTCCACCAGGCCGGTGCCGGTCATCGCGGCCCGGCTGCGCTCCCAGGTGTCCGCCCAGAACCGGCTGAGGGGGCTGCCCGGCTCCAGCGGCGGCACGTGCATCTCGGCGGCGACCGGTACGAGCCCCGCCCGGCGCAGCAGCCGCGGGTACGAGGGCACCCAGGACACGTCCGTCCCGATGGTCTCCCGCAGCCCCTGCCACATCGCCCGCATCGCGGCCGTGTACGGCGTCCCGGGCTCCAGGCCGCTCGTCAGGTCGACCGCGTCACTGAGCACCAGCACCCCGCCGGGCTCGACCCGTTCGGCCAGGGCGGCGATCACGCGCTCGCGCTCTGGCAGGTGCATCAGCACGAAGCGCGCGTGGACCAGCCGGAACCGGCGGCCGGCGGCGAAGTCCGGGCCGGTGACGTCGGCCCGCAGCACCTCCAGCCCGGGCCGCTCCCGCAGGAACCGGACGTCCCGGTCGACCGCCAGTACCGACGCCACCCCGGCCTCGTCCAGCAGCCGCCCCGAAACCGTCCCCGTGCCCGCGCCCACGTCGAGGCAGCTCCACCCGGGTCCTGCCCCGAGGGCCCGCAGCCGGGCCATGGTGATGTCGTCGTACGCGAGGGCGCCGAAGTCGATGCGCTCGCCCTCACCGGCCTGCTCCGGCCGGAACACGGCCTCCCCGTAGCGCCCGCCGGGCTCCCCGGCGCTCACCGCACCGCCCGGCCGCCGCCGGAGCACGGAGGACCGTCGTACTGCGCCATGTCAGGACCTCTTCACACGCGGGGGCGGATCCGGACGACCGCCCGGGGCCACCGCCCCCGATCCTGGACCGCCGCACCGCGCAAACCCCGCTGCCGAACCCCGACACGCCGCACAGGACGGCGCGCTGCTGCTCGGACCGCCCCCCGGGGGTTGAAGTTGCCGCTGCGGCAGCTTCTACGGTGGCGAACGGGCCGGAAGGACCGGCCCGGTGACGTTCGTGAGGGAAACATGACGGACTGGCCCATCGCGGAGGTCGCGCGGATGTCCGGCGTGACCGCCAGGACGCTGCGGCACTACGACGAGACGGGTCTGCTCCCGCCGGCCCGCATCGGCGCCAATGGCCACCGCCACTACGGCGAGCACCAGTTGCTCAGGCTCCAGCAGATCCTCGTGCTGCGGGCGCTGGGCGTCGGCCTGCACGAGATCGGGCGGATCCTCTCCGAGCAGGTCGACGAGGTGGAGGCGCTCCGCGGCCACCTGCGCCGGCTGCTCGCCGAACGGGACCGGCTCGACGCGCTGGCCGGCACCGTCTCCCGCACGATCGCCGAACTGGAGCACTCCAGGAAGGACGGCGGATCCATGACCATCAACCGGCCGGAGAACCTCTTCGAGGGCGTCCAGCCCTCCGCATACGAGGAGACCCTGCGCGACTTCCCCGAACTGGCCGAGGCGGTCCGGCGCCGCACCGCCGGCGCCACCCCGGACGAGATCGAGGCCAAGCACCGCGAGCGGACCGCCCAGATGATCCGCATCGCCGAACTGATGGCCGCCGGCGCGCCGCCCGGCGCCGAGCCCCTCCAGGCCGAGATCCACGCGCAGTACGAGGCGCTGGTGGCGCTGCGCGCGGTCTCCGTCGACGAGTACCTGGCGCTCGCCCGGTCCTGCACGGACAACGAGGCCTGGCACGCCGCGTACGACGAGATCGCACCGGGCCTGGCGGCCTACCACCGGGCCGCGATGGAGGCCTACGCGGCGGCCCGCCTGGGCTGACCGGTGACCGTCGCCGCGTGGACGTGCGCGGCCGCCGCCCCCCCGGGGCGGCGGCCCCCGCGCAC
>NZ_JBHVUQ010000085.1:0-31086 GCF_042884105.1 Streptomyces sp. NPDC058157 | reverse complement strand
CGGGGCGGGGGCGGCCGGGGCGGCGGGGGCGGCCGGCGGGGGCGCGACGACCACCGTGCCGCCGCGGCCCCGCCCGGCCACCTGTCCCGTCTCGGCGAGCCGCTGGTAGGCCTCCGTCACCAGGCCGCGCGAGACGCGCAGTTCGGCGGCCAGGACCCGGCTGGCGGGCAGCCGGCTGCCGATGGGCAGGGTGCCGTCGGCGATGGCGGCGCGCAGCCGGCCGGCGAGCCATTCCGTGCGGCCGCCGGCGGGGGCCCGGCCGATGTCGAGCTGGAGGAAGTCGGAGCCGGCCGGGTGGCCCGGGGCCGTTATGGACCTGTCCTGCGGTGGTTCTATGGACCTGCTCACCGGACCATTGTGCCTCCAGGCTGGTCCGTATGAGCCGTATGAGCACGTCCACCTCCCCCTCCCGTCCCGCCGCGTCCCCGTCCCCGTCCCCGTCCGCGTCCCCGTCCGCGTCCCCGTCCGTCCGCGTCCCCGTCCGCGATCTGGCGCCCGGTGTGGCCGGCATGGTCCTGGTCGGCAGCAGCGTCACCGTCTCCCGCTCCCTGGCCGAGGCCCCGCTGTTCACCGCCCAGGCGGTGCGCTACGCGGCCGCGGCGCTGATCCTCGTCCTCCTGGCCCGGGCCGCCGGGGTCCCGCTGCCGCGCCCCCGGGGGCGGGAGTGGCTGTGGCTGGCGGGGGTCGCGGCGACCGGTCTGGTGCTGTTCAACGTGGCCGTCGTCCGGGGGGTCGCGCATGCCGAGCCGGCGGTGATCGCCGTCGCCGTGGCCTCCGTTCCGGTCCTGCTCGGGGTGGTCGGTCCGCTGCTGGAGGGCCGTCGGCCCAGCCGCCGGGTGCTGCTGGCGGCGCCGGTGGTGGTGGCGGGGGCGGTGCTGGTCGAGGGGGGCGGGCGCACGGACGCCGCCGGGGTGGGCTGGGCCGCGCTGGCGCTGGCCTGCGAGGCGGGGTTCACCCTGCTCGCGGTGCCGGTGCTGGGCCGGCACGGGGCGTGGGGGGTGTCCGTGCACGCGGTGTGGATGGGGGCGGTGATGCTGGCGGGGCTGGCGGCGTTCACGGAGCCGCCGTCGGCGGTGACGGAGCTGGGGGCGGCCCAGTGGGCGGCGGTGGGCTACCTCGCGGTGCTGGTCACGGCGGTGGCGTTCCTGCTCTGGTACCGCACGGTGGCGGCCGTGGGCTCCGGCCGGGCGGGGCTGCTGACGGGCGTCGCCCCGCTCGCGGCGGCCGGGGCGGGCGTGGTGACGGGCGGCGGGGTCCCCGGCCCTGCGGTGTGGCTGGGCCTGGCGGTGGTGATCGCCGGCCTGGCGGCGGGCCTACGGGGCCCGGAGCCGGACGGCCCCTGAACGAGCACCGGCCCCCGGCCGGACCCCGCCCCGAACCTGCCGGGGGCTCTTGTCGGGGGCCGTGGGGTGGATCAGAATCCGCAGATGCCGACGCCTCCCGCGGGCCAGCAGCCCGCGTACAGCAGCTGGATGCGGTACTTCTCCCCCGCCCCGGTCCACCGCCGGCTCGGTCTGGTCTGCCTCGGGGTGGGCGTGCAGCAGGGGGCGCTGCCGGTCGTCGGGCCCCGGGTCCTCGGCCATCACGTGGCCGTCGTCCTCACCCGCGGCCGCGGCTGGTTCGGCCACGGCGGGCGGCCGCCGCGCCCGGTGGCCGCGCCCGCCCTGCTGTGGCTGGTGCCGGGGGTCGAGCACCACTACGCCCCCGACCCGGAGGGCGGCGGCTGGGACGAGTGCTTCGTCGACTTCACGGGCTCCGCCGTCGCCGCGTACACGGACCTCGGCTACATCACCCCGGACCGGCCGGTGGTCCCGCTGAGCGGGACCACCGGGGTGCGGCACGTGGTCGACGGGATCGTGCGGGCCGCCCGGCGCGGCGGGCCGCTGCTGGAGGTGGAGGCCGCGGCGCAGGTGCACGCGCTGCTGGTGGCGCTGCGCTACGCCCGGGCGGAGGTGTCCCGGCGCGGGGAGGCGGTGGTGGACGCGCTGGCCCGGGACGCGCTGCTGCCGATCCCGGTGGCCGGGCACGCGGCCCGGCTGGGCATGCCGCTGCCGGAGCTGCGCGCGGCGGTGCGGCGCAGCACCGGCGAGGGGGTCAAGGAGTACCTGCTCGGGATCCGGGTGAGCCGGGCCAAGGAACTGCTGGCCCGGACCGATCTGCCGGTGGCGGGGATAGCCCGCCGGGTCGGGTACGAGGACCCCGCCTACTTCAGCCGGCTGTTCAGCCGCCGGGTGGGCATGGCCCCGGTGCGGTTCCGTGCCCAGCAGGCGGTACGGGTCTCAGGCCACGGGCCGCCGGGCGTAGCAGAAGAGGTGCTCCTCCGGGTCGGCGAGCCCGCCGGAGGGGTGGTAGAGGGCGGTCTCGTGGTGCAGCACCTCCAGCCCGGCGGCCTCGATCCGGCGGCGGTACTCCTCGGCGGAGAGGCTGCTGACGGTGACCCGGTGGCCCATGAACTCGATGTCGAGGGCGTCGATGTCGCCGGGGACGGTGGCGACGAGGAGGTAGCCGCCGGGCGCGGTCCAGGAGGCCATCCGCTCCAGTGAGGCGGCGATCTCCCGCTGGTCCATCATCAGCAGCGGGAAGAAGGCGCAGACGGCGTCGAAGCCGCCGGGGCCGGGCGGGGCGTAGGTGCGGACGTCGGCCTGTTCGAAGCGGGCGCCGGGGACCCGGGTACGGGCGAGGGCGACCATCTCCGCCGAGACGTCGATCCCGGTCACGGCGCATCCCGCGCGGGCCAGGGTCTCGGCGGTGGGGGCTCCGGTGCCGCTGCCGACGTCGAGCACGCGGGCCCCGCGGGGCAGCCGCCCGGTGAGCCAGTCCAGGGCCGCCCGCTGGGCGGGGATGGTCCCGAAGGCCTCCTCGTAGCGCCCCGCGAGCGCGTCGAACACCTCTGCGGCGGTCTTGTGACCGGTCATCGTGCGGCCTGCCTCTCCTCGTCGTCCTCCCCGGTGCTTCCGGGCCCCTCGGCGCAGGATGCCCGCCGCGCGGGCCGCGCGTCCCCGTAACCGCCGAAAGGGCGTCAGCCGGTGACCGTCTCCCGGACGGCCGTCAGGAACGCGGCCGTTCCGGGGTGGGTGGGGTGGTGCGGGTAGGAGACGTAGACGGTGGCGGGCGGGGCGTCGGAGACCGGGAGGAAGCGGACGCCCGGGTGGCCGTGGCTCTCGGCGGTGCCGGCCGTGGCCACGCCGAAGGCGCCGCCGGTGGCGATCAGGTTGAGCCACTCGTCGACGTTGCCGACCTCCACGGTCCGGGCGGGGCGCCGACCGGGCGGCCACAGCTCCGGCGAGGCGGTGCCGGCCTCGGGCCACACGACCAGCGGCAGCGGGGGGCCCTCCGTGAGTTCGGCCAGCAGCACCCGGTCCCGGCCGGCGAGCGGGTGGTCGTCGGGCAGGGCGGCGACCCGGTCCTCCGTGTAGAGGGCCTCGCTGCGCAGGCGGGGGTCGTCGGGGAGGGTGCGCAGCACGGCGACGTCGGTCTCCCCGGTGGCCAGGCCCGCGGTGGCGTTGTCGCGCCGGAGCACGTCGAGCGGGGTGCCGGGGTGGGTCCTGCGCCAGGTGCGCAGCAGGGGTACGGTCTGCTGCCCGAGCACGGCGCAGGTGTAGCCGAGCCGCAGCGGGCGGGAGACCGTCCGGGTGTCGGCGAGGGCGGCGTCGAGGTGGGAGAGGATGGCGCGGCCGTGTCCGAGCAGGGTGGCGCCGGCCCCGGTGAGGGCCAGGTGCCGGGAGGAGCGGTCCACCAGCTTGACGCCGACGCGGGCCTCCAGCTGGGCCAGGGTCCGGGAGAGGGCGGGCTGGGTCATGTGCAGGCGGGCCGCCGCGGCGGTGATCGTGCCGGCCTCGGCGACCGCGTCCAGCGCCCGGAGGTGCCGCAGTTCCACATCATCCATGCCTGGGGAGCATAGTCGCTGCCCAGACGGCATTTCCGGACGGGCAGCGCGGTCCCTACCGTCGGAGGTGCCCGGCGGAGGTGCCGCCGGGCCCGTTCTCTGGAGGTCGGGATGAGGATTCTGCTGGTCGGCGCGGGCGGCACGCTGGGCACCGCGGTGCACAAGGCGCTCGCGGCGCGCGGGCACGAGGTGCTCGGGGTGGGCCGCTCCGGCGGCGATCTGGTGGCCGACGTCACGGACCCGGAGCAGGTGGCGCGCCTGTACGCCCAGGCGGGCCCGCTGGACGCGGTGGCGGTCGCGGCCGGTGACGCGGTGTTCCGCCCGCTGTCCCAGCTGACGGCGGACGACTTCGCCGCGACCCTGCGGGGCAAGGTGCTGAGCCAGGTCGAGCTGGTCCGCCAGGGGGCCGCGCACCTGGCCCCGACCGGTTCGTTCACGCTGATCAGCGGGATCCTCACGGAGCAGCCGATCGTGGCCGGGGCGGCCGCCTCGGCGGCGAACGGCGCGGTGGAGGCCTTCGTGCGCGCGGCGGCGATCGAGCTGCCGCCGCAGCGGATCAACGTGGTGAGCCCGACGGTGGTCGAGGAGTCCCTGCCCGCCTACGGCCCCTTCTTCGCCGGGATGGAGGCCGTCCCCGCGGCCCGCGCGGCGACGGCCTACGTGCGGTCGGTCGAGGGGGCGCAGACGGGCCAGGTCTACCGGGTCCACTGACCGGGCCCGGCCGGTCAGGGCCGGTCAGAGCGGGTCCGGGCCGGTCAGGACGGGTCAGGGCCGGTAGCCGACGTTGAGTTCGGCCACCGAGGTCCAGGGGTTCCCGTTCACCTCCCGCGTGGCCCTGAGCCTCACGTAGCGGGCGGCCCGGGGGGCGAAGGCGGCGTCCTGCACACCGGCGCCGTCCGCCCAGGTCCCGGAGGCGGCGGCCGGGCCCCAGGTGGTGCCGTCGGTGGAGGTGTACACCTGGTAGTCGGCGATGCGCCCGTTGCTCTGCGTCTGGCGGGGCAGGACGTGCAGGGCCGAGACGGGGTAGGAGGCGCCGAGGTCGAGGGTGATCTCGTGCGGCATCGGTGCGGTGGCCGCGTACCACTGGGTGTGCCAGAGGGTGGCGGCCTTGCCGTCGAGGACGTTCGCGGCGCCGCCGTCCTCCCCCGTCGTCTCCTGGCTGTCGACGGCGCCGACCCTCATCTTGTTCTGCGGGACGAGGAGTTCGCCGCCCGTGGCCGGGCCGAGGTCGTCGACCGCGAGGTCGTCGAGAACGAGGTCGGCCTCGTTGTGGGAGCCCTCGGCGCTGACCTTGCGGACGCCGATCCAGGCCTCGGCGCCGGCGGTGAAGGTCTGGGTGAAGGCGGTGGCCGTCCGGGCCTGGCCGAGGGCGGTGGCGGTCTCGGCCGTGCCCGCGCCGGTGACGAACCGGTAGTCCCCGGCGAAGCCGTTCTCGTAGCGGAAGCCGACCCGGTACGCGTGCCCCGGCGTGAACCGGAGGGTCTGCGGGAGGGTCCGGTAGACCAGGCCGGGGCGTTCCTCGTGCGATTTCAGGGAGTTCTGTCCGCCGATCACGTCGTCGACGAGCTTCCCGTTCCAGCCGGCCTGGGTGTAGGGGGCGTTGCGCTGGGCGATGTGCGTGCGCGGATCGGTGGCCGGTCCGCCGGCGCCGCCGAAGGCGAAGGGGCCCCAGCCGGCGTCCACGTTCTCGAAGTCCTCGGCGTAGGTGTGCCCGTTGAGCGGGGTGCGGGCGGAGCGCACCACGCGTACGTCGTCCAGCCGGACCGTGCCGGGTCCGGTGGCGGCGGACAGCGCGAGGAGGGCGGTGGACTGTCCCGCCGGTACGTCGAAGAGGACCTTCATCCGCTGCATGGTGGTGCCGTTCTTCTCGCTGCCGCCCAGGCCGTCGACGAGCGGGGAGGAGTCGGCGTACACGGACTCCGCGCCGGTGGCACCCGCCGGGGTGACGGCGAGGGTGGCGGCCCGGCCTGCCGGGGTGGAGACCCATGCGGAGGCCGCGTAGGTGCCGGGGGCCAGGCCGGTGAGCCGCTGGGAGACGGCCGGGGCGCTCTGCGGGGCGAAGGTGAGTTCGTTCTGCCCGCGGTCGTTGCGGGTGACGGCGGCGCCGGTCCCGGTGACGGTCCAGGCCGCGAGGTTCCCGGCGTTGAAGGAGGGGTCGGCGACCGGGGTGCCCTCGCCCCAGCGGGGGTCCGGCTGCGCGGGGGCGGCCCCGTCGGTGACCACGTACGCGGTCCGGGCGGCGGCGTCGATGGTGACCCGGTTGCCGGGCCCGACGGTCAGGGGGCCGACGGGCTGCCGGCCGGTGTCGGTGAGGCGGTAGAGGGTGGGGGCCCGCCAGCCGGCGGGCAGGGTCCAGGTGGTGGGGCCGCCGGCGTCGTTCCAGTGGTAGAGCTTGCCGTCGCGCGGGAGCAGGTAGGCGGGGCCGTCGAGGACGGTGCGGCCGGCGGTGGTGATGCGGCGGGTGCCGCCCGCGTCGGTGACCGCGGTGCCGTCGGCGAGGGTGACCGTGTCGGCGGTCCACTTCACGATCGGGGACTGCTGGAGGTACTTGGTCGGCAGGTCGGTGGCGAAGGTGGTGTTCAGGAAGGCGGGGTAGTCCGCCTTGCCCTGCCAGCCCTCGTAGGCGGTGAGTTCGGCGCCGCCGAGGAGGGGGTGGCGGGCGATCCAGTCGTCCTTGGCGTGGTTGGCGATGAACCGGGCGATGGTGGAGTTGATCCCCTTGAGGTCGCTGCCGCCGTAGTCGACGTCGGCCGCCCAGTGGTGCCAGAGGGACTGCTCGGTGAGGGTGTTGGGGAACTCGGTGGCGAGCTGGAGGCCGAGGCCGGCGACCTCGCGCTGGAGCTTGCGGGAGACGTAGCCGTCGCCGTACCAGACGTCGACGTAGAGGAAGTCGAGGCCGGGCGCGGCCGCCTTGAGGTCCGCGAGGCGCCGCAGGCGCGCCCCCGACTGGCCGTCCTTGCGGGTGTCGACGTAGTAGGACTGGTCGAGCCAGTCCCAGCCGGGGCCGCCGCTCTGGTGGGCGGGGTCGAAGGTGGCGGAGACGGGGTACTCCTCGGTGGCGTTGACGTGCACGCCGAAGTCGGCGTTCCAGGCGTGGCCGGCGGTGGTGAGGGCGTTCAGGCCCTCGGCGCCGCCGAGTTTGGCGCCGATGTTCTTGTAGTCCATGTGGGCCGAGTCGTGGCCCTCGGAGGCATAGCCCTTCAGCAGGACGAACTGGCCGAGGCCGTCGGTGGCGAGGCTGACCCGCTTGGTCTCGTCCAGGGTCTGCGCGAACGGGTGGGTGGCCTGGGAGGCGAAGTTGAACGGGATCCGCTGGACGACCCGCCGGGCGGTGTCCTGCCAGCCGGTGGGCGGGGTCCAGATGTCCCGGTAGGCCACGGCGGCGTCCTGCCAGTCGACCACGGAGTCGGCGTTGCGGTCGGCGGTGATCGCGACCCGGACGTAGGGCAGGGGTTCGGTGTCGGTGTCGGCGGCGCCCCGGGCCCGGTGGAGCCAGGCCCCGCTCCACAGGCCGGCCCGGCGGTAGGAGCCGTGGTCGGTCACCCGTTCGCCGATCCGTCCGTTCTCGCGGGCGGTGCCGCCGGAGGGGGTGTCGTAGAGGGCGTTGGAGTCGATGGCGGCGGCCAGCCGTCCCGTGTTCAGGAGGCCGTACATCACGGTCCTGGCGGCGGGGTCCACCGGGGTGGACGCGGTGACCGGGGTGAAGGCGTCCCCGGTGCCGGTGGTGGCGGTGTGCATGGTCGCGGTGGCCAGCGCGGCCCCGGGCTGGTCGCTGCGGACGCTGACGAGGGTGTGCTCCGGTATCTCGAAGCTGTGCACGCGCAGGGCGGGGGTGTCCTCGACGGCGGTGACCCGGAACTCCACGACCGGGCCCGTCACCGAGATCCGGGACCGGACGGTCACCCCGGAGAAGGTCATCGTGTAGTCCACGCCGGAGGCCGAGGCGACGGAGGTCACGGCGGGGGTGTACGCGGTGCCGTCGACGAGGACGGTGCTCAGCGGGTCCTCGTTGCCGTGGAGCACGTCCCCGGTCGCGCGCCGGGTGTAGTCGACGACGCGGGGGAAGGCCGGGTCCACGCTCACGGACAGCTCGGCCGAGGTGATCGTCAGGGGCGCGGCGACGGCCGGGACCGCCGCGGCGGGGCCGGGCGCGCAGAGGGCGGCGAGGAGACCGGCGACCGCGGCTGCGGCCGGCCAGAGGGGGGTGCGCATCGGGCCTCCGGGAGTCGGCGCTTCCTGGCACGTACGGGAAGACCGCACGACTCCCTCCGGAGCGCGGCGGTCCGCTCACTGGCCTGCCAGCTTGCGGACCCCGGGCGCCCGGGCCCATGGACAAAGCGCCACCGCCTCCTGGACTTACGGATCAGCCCCCGGCGGGCACCAGGACGACGGCCGTGCCGTACGCGCACACCTCGGTGCCCACGTCGGCCGCGTCCGTGACGTCGAAGCGCATCGCCAGCACCGCGTTGGCGCCGCGCGCCCTGGCCTGTTCGATGAGCCGGTCCATGGCCTGGGTGCGGGTCTCCACCAGGGTCTTGGTGAGGCCCTTGAGCTCGCCCCCGATCATGGACTTCAGGCCGGCGCCGATCTGGCTGCCGAGGTGGCGGGAGCGCACGGTGAGCCCGAACACCTCCCCGATGACCTGCTCGACCCGGTAGCCGGGGACGTCGTTGGTCGTGACGACCAGGACACCGGTCTCCCGGGCGCCGGGGCCGCCTCCGTAGTCTTCGATTCCCATGCGCCCCACTGTGGCTCCGGGCGCGGCCCCCCGCATCCGCTGGACCCCCGCGCCCTGGCCCGGACCGGCCGTACACCACCGGGACGGATTGGGCATATCGGGCTAAACAGCGGCGCGTCGCCGGGAGCCCCGGAGGGCCCCCTCGTCATAGTCGTCCCTGGCGGCCGCCGGGCCGCCGCGCCCCGCCGCGCAACGCGGCCGGACGGCAGTCTTTCCAGAGGAGCCGCTCATGCCCAAGTCCACCAGGACCATCCTCGCCCTGGCCGCCGGAAGCCTGGCGCTCGGCCTGGTCGGCGGGGGTGCCGCCGTCGCGGACCAGGGCCCGGCGGCCCAGGGCACGGCCCGGTACCACGCTCCCGGGGACGGGAGGGACGGCCACGACGGCCGCGACTACGACGAGGACGACTACGGCAAGCACCGCTACTCCCTGGGCAAGGTCGTCTCGCGCGGCCCGCTGAGCGTGCGCAGCAGGCCGAGCACGCACGCGCACCTGCAGTACAAGGTGTACCCGGGCGAGACCCTCGCCCTGAAGTGCAAGACGCGCGGCGAGAACGTCGACGGGAACGACATCTGGTACCTCATCGACCCCGGCGACGACGACCGCGACGACTGGACGGACAACGGCGACGGCGAGGGCCGCAAGAAGGTCCGCGACGGCCGCGACGGCTACGATCACGACTGGGTCTCGGCCCGCTACGTCAAGGACCTCAAGCCCGTCCGCTGGTGCCGCGACTGACCGCGTCCGGCCCGGCCGTTCCGCCCACCGCGCACGCCGTTGCCGTACCGGCGTGCGCGGTGGCGTGCGCGGGCTCCCCCGGTCAGAAGTCCCCGTAATTGACCTGCCAGGTGGGCAGGCCCATCCGGCGCCAGACGGCGACCACCCGGTCCCGGTCGTCGAGCGACACCCGGACCGCGTAGCGCTCGCGCACGTGCGCGTCGAACAGCTCGGCCTTGACCACGTCGTCGCGGCGCGTGTCCCCCGCCGCGCGCATCCACAGCTCGTCGTAGGGCACTTCGTGCGCCCGCAGCCAGGACTCGGTCTGCGGCCGGTGCTCCTCGCCGCGCCCGGAGAGCAGCACGATCCGGTCCCCGCCGCGCCGGAAGGCGTCCAGCGCGTGCCGTACCGGCGCGTTGAGCAGGTCGAGTTCGCAGCGCGAGAAGTCGTACGGGCCGCGGTCCCCGGTGAGGGCGAGCGTCCCGTCGATGTCGCACAGCACGGCGTCCGGCAGCGCCGGGTCCGCGACGTACGGCCGCACCGGCGGCTGGTCGTTGAGCCACTCCGCGGTCAGCCGCCAGCCGCCCTTGCGGGCCTTGGCGTGCTTGTCGGCCAGGATCCGGATGATCTCCTCGCCCACCGGCCGCTCCCGCGCGGCGTCCCGGCGCAGGCACTCCTCCACGGGCACGTCGGTGAAGTCGTGCACGACGAAGGTGGCCCGGCCGGCCACCGCCGCCTTGAGCCGCTTGGGGATGTGCGAGGTCAGGTGGGTGTTGTCGACGACCACGTCGAAGCCGTCGGCGACGGCCGCGGCGACCGCCGCGTCCTGGACGGCGAGCACGGTCTGCTCGTGCTTGTACGAGCGGCCCCGCTCGGGGTCGGGCACGTCGAGCATGGCCCGCAGGTCGTCGAGGTTGACCCGGCGGATCCGGCCGCCGGCCTCGGTCTGGAGGGCGCGGGCCGCGGTGGTCTTGCCCGAGGCCGGCAACCCCGTCATGACGTGGACCACGGGGAGTTCGGGCGCTTCGGACACGGTGTCAGTTCTCCTCGTCGGTGGTGAAGGGATCGGCCGTCGCCGGCCGGACGGCCCGCCAGGTGACGAGCTCGGTGGTGCGGCCGTCCAGCCGCATGAACATGGCGCCCCGCAGGTCGCCGTCGGGCACCTCCCGCACGGCCCGGGCGAAGGCGCCCCGGTCGTCGGCGAGGTGCGCGAACCGCTTGTAGGTGTCGTCGATCTCCCGTTCCCGGCGCTCGAACTCCTCCTCCAGGCCCGCGATCACCTCGCGCACCCAGGTGTCGAACTCGTCGGGGACCTGTTCCAGCAGCGCGTCCAGGGGCCGGCCGCCGCGGGAGCGGATGCCGCCGAGTTCGGCGAGGGACAGGCCCAGGCCCTGGGCCAGGCGCTTGGCGGACGTCCCGGCGAAGCGCTGGATGCCGTGGCTGCGCCAGACGTCCCGCTCGGTGACGCCGGTGAGCAGCTTGTGCAGGCGCACGTACTCGGAGAGCTTGGCCTTGGCCCGGACGCCGGAGGCGAACCGCAGGACGAAGCCCTCGGCGTCCATGCCGCTCGCCTCGCCCCCGCCGGGCAGGGTGTTGGACTCCGTGAGAGCGAGGAGTTCGGGCAGCGGCATGGCCGGCCACACCTTCACGACGGAGCCGATGCCCGCCCAGTGGGCCGCGGCCTCGGCCAGCGGCACCTCGGCGCCGGTCAGCTCGAAGGCGGCCAGCAGGACCAGGTCCCGGCGGTCTCCGTAGTCGACGACGATCCGGTTCTGCGGGTAGAGGATCTCCGCGAGGTAGGTGGTGCCGGGGACGAGGGCCGTCGTGTCGCACGCGTCGAGCCGGCGCTGCGCCCAGGTGGCCTGGGTGCTGACGAAGGAGCCCTTGGAGGCGACGTGCCAGCGGCCCGCGTAGTGGAAGACGACGGCGAGGCTGCCGTCGACCTTGTCGTAGACCTCGAACGGCTCGTCGGGCAGGGCGGGGGCGTAGGGCTGGCCCGACGCGTGCTCGCCGACGTTGAAGAACTTCGGCAGCGGCAGCGCGACGACGGCTCCCGTGGCGTCGTCGGCGACGAGCCCGCGGCAGCGTACGGTGACCTGGTTCCAGACCCGCTCGTACTGCGCGGTGCGCGTGTACGTGTAGATGGACAGCGGCAGTTCGGGGTGCCGCTTGCGGGTCACGTGCCCGGCGTCGACGGCTTCCGCCAGCGCCTGTGCGGGCAGCAGGTCATGGAGAGTCAGGCAGTCCTGGCTCATGGGTTCCTCCCGGTTCGAGTCGGCTCATTCTCACCGGCGGGAGGGGCGGCCCGGTACTCAATTACGACTGGTCACGGGCCTGTAGCGGGTCTGTGACACGGCGGCGGCGGGAGAGCAGGAAGGCGGCGGAGGTGAGGGCCCAGGCGGCGACGGCGATCCACAGCAGCACCTCCCCCAGCGAGCGCAGAGGCGCGGGGCCGGTGGTGGCGGCGGTGGTGAGGCAGGCGGTGGCGGTCATGCCGAGGGGGAAGACGGTGGACCAGCGCCGGACGTCGTAGCGGGGGCGGGGGCTGCGGACCTCGGCGGTGAGCAGGACGGCGTACCAGAGGAGGGAGAGGGCGAGCGCGGTCAGGGTGGCGGCGCGCAGGGCGGTGTGCACGGGTCCGGCGGCCCCCGCGGGGGAGGCCGTGAGCTTGGCCCCGGCGAGGGCGGTGATGGCCAGGGAGCCGCCCGCGACCCAGTGGTCGCCCGCTCCCCGGAGCACCTCGCGGAAGTCGAAGTGCCGCAGGGCGAGGACGTACAGCAGGACGCCGAGGCAGAAGCAGGCCAGCGCGGCGCGGGCGAGCCAGTCGAGGCCGTGGACGGTGGCGAGGGCCGCCGAGAGGACGGCGAGGCCCTGGGTGGCGACGCAGTCGAGGAAGACCACCCCGGGCATCCGGCGCCGCCAGTGCCGGACGACGGACAGCAGCAGCCCGGGCCAGATGAGGGCGGCGAGGACGAGCAGGGCGGCGGCCGCGTCCTGCCGGCCGAGCTGGGAGAGGCGGGTGCCGAGGACGGTGGTGGCGGCGACGGCGGTGAGGGCGGCCGGGGTGTCGGCCTCGGCGCGGAAGCGGCGGCGGTCGCCCGCGAGCCGGACGGCGAAGTCGGCGGCCAGGAGCAGCCAGAGGGCGCCGGAGACGGCCAGCGCGACGAGGGAGAGCAGACGGTGGCCGGTCAGTTCCAGGCCGACGGAGAGGATCCCGGCGGCCATGACGGCTCCGCCCGCGGCGGGCGGGAGGGCGGCCCACCAGCTCCGCAGGGGGCTCCGGCTGCGCATGGGGTCACAGTACGCCGCGGGTGCGGAACTGGACGCTGATGCGGGGGCCGACGGCGCGTGCCGTCTTGGGGACGGCGTGCTCCATGGTGCGCTGGCAGGAGCCGCCCATCACGACGAGGTCCCCGTGGCCGAGCGGGAGGCGCAGCAGGGTGGGGCCGCCGTCGCGGGCACGCAGGACGAGGTCGCGGGGGTCGCCGACGGAGAGGATCGCGACGAGGGTGTCCTCGGTGGCGGAGCGGCCGTTGCGGTCGCCGTGCCAGGCGACGCTGTCGCGGCCGTCGCGGTAGAGGCAGAGCCCGGCGGTGACGAAGGGTTCGCCGAGTTCGGGGGCGTAGTGCGCGGTGAGGGCCTCGCGGGCCTCGGTGAGGGCGGGGTGCGGGAGGGGGTCGCCGGCTCCGTAGAAGGCCAGCAGCCGGGGCACCTCCACCTCGCGCTCGTACATCTGCCGCCGCTCGGCGCGCCAGGGCACGTCGGCGGCGAGGCGTTCGAACAGGGCGTCGGCTCCGGTCAGCCAGCCGGGGAGCCGGTCGACCCAGGCCCCGGCGCCGAGCCCGGTGCGCTCCATCGGCGAGAGGGGGCCGAGGCGGATCTCGTCGGTCTGGTCGAAGAGGGAGCCCTGGAGTGCGTGCATGGTTCCAGCCTACCCCCGTGTTCGAACGGGTGCTCGATTTACCGGAGGGTGAATACCGGGGCGGGGCTCTGGCGGGACGGGCCCGGGGAGGCGATCATGGGCGGGCGCCGGGCCACCAGCCGGGCGCTCCCGCCGTCCCGGCCATTCGCCCAGGAGGTACGTGTGTCCGTCGCGTCGAGTTCTGCTTCCGGGAGCACGGAGGTCCCGCTCCTGGAGGAGACGATCGGGGACAACCTCGACCGGACGGTGCGGAGCTTCCCCGGCCGCGACGCCCTCGTGGACGTGGCGGCGGGCCGCCGCTGGACGTACCGGGAGCTGGCCGCCGACGTGGACGCCCTCGCCCTCGGGCTCCTGGACCTGGGGATCGTCCAGGGGGACCGCGTCGGCATCTGGGCGCCCAACCGGGCCGAGTGGACGCTCGTGCAGTACGCCACCGCGAAGATCGGGGCCATCCTGGTCACGGTCAACCCGGCGTACCGTTCGCACGAGCTGGAGTACGTGCTGAACCAGTCCGGGATACGGCTGCTGGTCGCGGCGGAGCGGTTCAGGACCTCCGACTACGCGGGGATGGTCGAGGAGGTCCGGCCGCGCTGCCCCGACCTGGAGTTCACGGTCCTGTTCGACGGGCCGCAGTGGGAGTCGCTGCTGGAACGCGGGCGCCGGGGCGACCCCGCGGTGCTGGCGCGGGCCGCGGCCGCGCTGCACCCGGACGACCCGATCAACATCCAGTACACCTCGGGCACCACCGGCTTCCCCAAGGGCGCCACCCTCTCCCACCGCAACATCCTCAACAACGGCTTCTTCGTGGGCGAGCTGTGCGGCTACACCGAGGCGGACCGGGTGTGCGTGCCGGTGCCCTTCTACCACTGCTTCGGCATGGTGATGGGCGCCCTGGCCTGCACGAGCCACGGCGCGGCGATGGTGGTCCCGGCCCCGGCCTTCGATCCGGCGGCCACCCTGGCGGCGGTCCAGGCCGAGGCGTGCACCTCGCTGTACGGGGTGCCGACCATGTTCATCGCCGAGCTGGCCGCCCCCGGCTTCGACGGGTACGACCTGTCGAGCCTGCGGACGGGCATCATGGCGGGCTCGCCCTGCCCGGTGGAGGTGATGAACGAGGTCATCGAGCGGATGGGGATGGCCGGGGTGTCCATCTGCTACGGGATGACGGAGACCTCGCCGGTGTCCACCCAGACCCGCGCCGACGACTCGGTGGAACGCCGGGTCTCCACCGTCGGCCGGGTGGGCCCGCACCTGGAGGTCAAGGTGGTGGAGCCGCAGACCGGCCGGACGGTCCCGCGGGGCACCCCGGGCGAGCTGTGCACCCGCGGCTACTCGGTGATGATCGGCTACTGGGGGGAGCCGGACAAGACCGCCGAGGCCGTGGACCGGGAGGGCTGGATGCACACCGGCGACCTCGCGGTGATGGACGCGGACGGCTACCTGAGCATCACCGGACGGATCAAGGACATGGTGATCCGGGGCGGCGAGAACCTCTACCCGCGCGAGATCGAGGAGTTCCTCCACGCCCACCCGGACGTCCTGGACGTCCAGGTCATCGGGGTCCCCGACGCCAAGTACGGGGAGGAGCTGATGGCTTGGGTGCGCATGCGCGAGGGGGCGCCGCCGCTGACCGCCGAGTCGGTGCGCGCGTACTGCGCCGGCCGGCTCGCCCACTTCAAGATCCCGCGCTACGTGCACGTGGTGGACGAGTTCCCCATGACCGTCACGGGCAAGATCCGCAAGGTGGAGATGCGCGCGATGGCCACCCGCCTGCTGGAAGGGTCCCCGGAGGGGGTCTAGGAGGTGCGGTCGGCGCGGAACTCCTCCCAGGTCCACTGGAGCTGGCGGCGGGCCATGACGCCGACCGCGTGGCGGCGGTAGCGGGCGGTGCCGCGGACGTCGTCGATGGGGTTGCAGGAGGCGGCCGCGAGGTCGCCGAACTGCCGCACCACCGAGGGGGCGAGGGCCGTGCGGGAGTCCCACAGGCCCTCCTCCGCCAGCACCGCCTCCAGGAACTCCTCGGCGGCGCGGGCCCGGACGGGGGTGGGGGCGGCCGAGCCGATGCCGGTGCGGACCGAGCGGGTGCGCGGGTGGAGGGCGAGGCCGAAGGCGCACACGGCGATGACCATCGCGTTGCGGGTGCCCACCTTGGAGAACTGCTGGGGGCCGTCGGCGACGGGGACGCGGATGGTCTTGATCAGCTCGTCGGGGGCGAGGGCGTTGCGTTTGACCCCGGTGTAGAACGCGTCGATCGGGATCGTCCGGGTGCCGCGCACGGACTCGGCCTCGACCTCGGCCCCGGCGGCGAGCAGCGCGGGGTGGGCGTCCCCGGCGGGCGAGGCGCAGCCCAGGTTGCCGCCGACGCTGCCGCGGTTGCGGATCTGCGGGGAGGCGACGGTGTGCGAGGCGAGCGCGAGTCCGGGCAGGGGGCCGCGGAGCTGCTCGATGATCCGGGTGTAGGGGACGGAGGCGCCCAGGCGGACCGCGTCCCCGTCGGTCTCCCATGCGTGGAGCAGGGCGATCCGGTTGAGGTCCATGAGGTACTCGGGCCGGCGGTGGTCGAAGTTGATCTCGACCATCACGTCGGTGCCGCCCGCGATCGGGACCGCCGACGGGTGTTCCGCCTTGGCCTCCAGCGCCTCCCGCCAGTCCGCGGGGCGTAGGAATTCCATGTCCGCCTCTCAATCCTCGTGCGGCTGCGCGTCCCCGTCGCGGGCCCGGCGGAGCCGGGCGAGGACGAGGACGGTGTCGTCGGTCGCCCCGTCGGGCAGCAGGGCCGCCAGGATACGGTCGGCCTCCTCTTCCAGGGGTCCGGACGCCCGGGCCAGTTCGGCGCGCAGGGCGTCGAGCCCCGCGTCGATGTCCTGGCCGCGCGCCTCGACGAGGCCGTCGGTGTACAGGGCGAGGACGGCCCCGTCGGGCAGTTCGGTCCGGGTGGAGCGAAAGGGGACGCCGCCGACCCCGAGCGGGACGCCGAGGACGTCCCCGAGGGTTTCGACGGTGCCGTCGGGGTGGCGCACCAGCGGCGGGGGGTGGCCGGCGTTGGCGATGCGGGCCCCACCGGTGCGGGGGTCGTAGACGGCGTAGAGGCAGGTGGCCAGTTCGATGCCGGCGTCCCGGGCGGCCGCGTCCAGTTCGGCGAGCAGCCCCGCCGGGTCGGGGCTGTGGGGGGCCAGGGCGCGGGCGGTGATGCGCAGCCGGCCCATGGAGGCGGCGGCCGGCACCCCGTGTCCCATGACGTCGCCGACGACGAGGGCCACCCGGCCGTCGGGGAGGGCGATCACGTCGTACCAGTCGCCGCCGACCTCGGTGGCGCGGCTGCCGGGCAGGTAGCGGTGGGCGACGCCCACGTGCGCGGTCGGGTCCGGGGCGGTGGGCAGCAGGGCGCGCTGGAGGGTGAGGGAGATGTCCTGGACCCGGCTGTAGAGGCGGGCGTTGTCCAGGCACAGGGCGGCGCGGGAGGCGAGTTCCCCGGCGAGGCCGAGGTCCTGGTCGGTGAAGGCGGGGCGGGCGGCGGAACGGCCGAAGACGGTGATGCCCTGGACGTGGCCGCGGGCGATGAGCGGGGCGATGAGGACGTAGCCCACGCCGCTGTCGAGGAGCTGGCGGGCGAGGTCGCGGTGGCCGACGGTCCGGGCCGCGAACTCCTCGTCGACGCGGACGGACAGCGGGCGGCCGGTGCTCAGCATCCGGTGGATGCTGGAGCCCGGCGGGTAGGTCACCCGGTCCAGGGCGGCGAGCAGCTCGGCGGCGGGCGGTGGCAGGACGGTGCCGGAGGCGATCCGGCGGGTGATCAGGGGTAGGGCGGGATCGAAGGCCTCGGAGGGGTACATCCATTCGACCAGCTCGACGACGGAGCCGTCGCAGAACTCCGGCATGACCACGTCGACGAGCTCGCGGGCGGTGGTGTCCACGTCGAGGGTGGTGCCGATGCGGGCGCCGGCCCGGTCCAGGAGGGCCAGGCGCCGGCGGGCGGCGGTGGCTTCCAGCAGGGCCCGTTCCCGGTCGGTGACGTCGACCAGCAGGCCGCCGACGCCGGGCCGGCTCCCGGCGGCGCCGCTGAGCGGGAAGAGGCTGACGGAACGCACCTGGTCCACGTCGGGACGGCCGGGCGTGCGCATCCCGACCGGGACGCCGACCAGCGGGCGGCCCTCGTCGGCGACGGCGCGCAGCATCCGCCGGAACTCGCCGCCGTCGGCGGTGACCATGATCTCGGCGGTGTCGCGGCCGAGGTGGTCGGCGACGGGGATGCCGTCCATGTCGGCCAGGGCCTGGTTGAGGTGGACGTAGCGCAGCTCCTCGTCGAGCATCACCAGGCCGATGGGGCAGGTCTCGAAGAGGGCGTCGAGGAAGGCGAGGTTGGTCTTCACCCGGTCGAGCTCCTCAGCCCGGCTGGCCAGGACCATGACCACGGCACCGGGGGCGCCTTCGGCGCCGGGGATGCCGGGGGCGCCGCCGGGGCCGGGGATGCCGCTGGTGCCCGGGGTGCCGGGGGCACCGCCGGGGCCGGTGGTGTCCTCGGGGCCGCCGGGGCCGGGCGTGCCGCTGGTGTCGTGCGTGCTGGAGGTGCCGCCCGGGCCAGGGGTGCCGCCGGGGCCGGGGGTGTCCTCGGGGCCGCCGGGGCTGCGTGGGCCTCCGGTGGCTTCGTTGTCGCCGGTTACCGGGAAGGCGCGGAACCCGCAGTCCACGACGGTGCCGTCGCGGTGCAGGACGGGCAGCCGGACCCGCCAGTAGCCCAGGGCCAGGGCCCGCTCGACCAGCAGCTCGGCCGGGCCGGGCCCCTCGTCCGGTGCGGGGAAGAGTGCGGCGGCGGGCCGGGACAGCGCGACCGTGGCCTCGTACCCGAAGAGGTCCTGCGCGCCGGGGCCCCAGTAGCGGACCCGTCCGGCCGTGTCGAGGCCGAGGACGGCGACGGGAACGTGCTCCAGCAGCGATCCCGGCTCGGACAGGATCGGGCCGGGAGCCCGCGCACCCCCCTGCTGGTCCGACGGCACGAGCGGCCTCCTCTGCCCGGGCACCCCGCGTGGCCGTCCGCCCACGTGGGCCCCCTTCATTCTGCCCGCCCCCGGCCACACCGGCCCCCGGGACGCCCCGCGTCCCGCCCGCACCCCGCGACCGGGCAACCACCGACCCGGGGGCACGGCCCGGGTCCAGCCTGCCGGGGCCACGGGCCCGGGACGCGACCCGAGGGCGTGGCCCAAGGGCAGGAGGCTGGGGCCACGGCCCGGGGACGCGGCCCGGGAGGCGCGGCCCGGGGCCACCCCACCCCAGGGGGCACGGCCCGGAGGCACGGCCCGGGTCCACCCGACCCGAGGACGTGGCCCAAAGGGCAGCCCGGGGCACGGCGCTGGAACACGGCCCGGGTCCACCTGACCCCAGGGGCACGGCCCGGGGACACGGCCCGGGTCCACCCGGCCCGAGGGCGTGGCCCAAGGGCATGACCCGGGGGGCACAGCCCGGGTTCACCGGCCCCAGGGGCACGGCCCAGAGGCACTTCCCGGGGCCACCCGACCCGAGGACGTGACCCAAGGGCATGGCCCGGGGGCGCGCAGCCCGGGTTCACCCGACCCCAGGGGCACGGGCCTAGGCGCACAGCCCGGGGCCATCCTGCCCGGGGTCACCCGGATCTGGGCGTGGCCCGGACGTGTGGAGCGGTGGTTCGGCCGCGCGGCCGGTCGGGGAGTGGTGCGGCCGGCGGGCCGGACGGGGTGGTGGGGGCGGTCGGCGGGGGTCAGCCCTTCGTCAGGGGGGTGTTCTCGGTCGCCGTGCCGTCCGTGCCCGAGATCGTCACCGCGTGGCGGACGCCGTCCGGGCCGAGGACCACGGCGCGCCAGGCGCTGCCGCCGCCCTGCTGCGGGACGGCGCGCAGGGCCTCGACCTTGCCGCCGGGCACGGCCGCCGCGGCCTTCTGCGCGGCCTGGTCGATCGGCAGGGCGGGCAGCGGGGCGGGGGCCGCCGCGCCCTTCTTCCCGGACTCCCCGTCCAGACCGGCGGCGCCGTCGCGCACCTGCGGGTTCTTCGGGTGGGGACGCTCGCCCTGGGGGCCTCGTCCACCGTGACCGCCGTGGCCGCCGTGGCCGCCCTCGTGACCGCCCTCGTGGTCCGGCGCGGCCCAGCCCGGGCGCCCGTCCTTCGCCATCGCCTCCCGGTGGCCGTCGTGGTGGCCGGCGACCGCCACGGCCGCGGCCCCGCCGCCCACGATCACCGCGGCGGCCGCCCCGGCCACCGCCCAGCGCGCTCCGGCGCCACGGGGCACCACGCGGCCCACCCGGGCGAGGCGGCCCTTGCGCTTGGCCGTGCCCTCACCGGCCGCGGCCTCGGGCTGGGGCTCGGGGTTCTGCTCGGGCTGCGGGAAGGACTCTGACATGGCGGGACTCCTCGGAAGACCGCCGGGTACCGCACCCGGCTCGTCGCAGAGCCTGCCGAGGCGATGCTGAAGCCCACCTGAAGCCCGCTGAAGACCTCTTCAGCAATCCGCCCGCCGGGCCTGAGACCCTGGTCGGCATGCGCGTACTGGTGGTGGAGGACGAGAGGCGGCTGGCCGCGGCCCTGCAGCGGGGCCTGCAGTCCGAGGGCTTCTCGGTGGACGTGGCCCACGACGGCCCGCAGGGGCTGTGGATGGCCTGCGAGCACGACTACGACCTGATCGTGCTCGACATCATGCTGCCCGGCCTCAACGGCTACCGGGTGTGCGCCCGGCTGCGCGCGGCCGGCAACGAGGCCGGGATCCTGATGCTCACCGCCAAGGACGGCGAGTACGACGAGGCGGAGGCCCTGGACACCGGCGCCGACGACTTCCTCTCCAAGCCGTTCTCCTACCTCGTCCTGGTGGCCCGGCTGCGAGCGCTGGGCCGCCGCACCGGCCGGCGCGGCCCGCAGACCCTGCTCCTCGGCGACCTGCTGCTGGACCCGGCCCGTCACGTGTGCTCGCGCGGGGAGACGGAGATACGGCTGACGGCCCGGGAGTTCGCGGTGCTGGAGTACCTGGCCCGGCGCCCCGGCGAGGTGGTGCCCAAGCGGGAGATCCTGGAGCAGGTGTGGGACAGCGCCTTCGACGGCGATCCCAACGTCGTCGAGGTGCACGTCAGCGCGGTGCGCCGGAAGATCGACGCCCCCTTCGGCCGGTCCGCCCTGGAGACCGTGCGGGGCGTCGGGTATCGGCTGGCGGCCGACGGTGGCTGAGCTCCCGGCGGGGCGCGCCCCCCGCGTCCCCCGCGTCCCCCGCGCCCCCCGTGCCCCCCGCTTCCCCCGTTTCCCGAAGGCCCTGCCGCGCCGGCTGCGCTCGCGCCTGCGCCGGCTGCGGCCCGTCACCGTCCGCGCCCGGGCCACCGCGGGCGCCGTCGCCGTGGTGGCCGTCGCGCTGGCCGTGGCCTCCGTGGCGCTGCTCGGGCTGCTCCGGGCCGGCATGCTGCGCAACGCCGAGCGCGACGCCGAGGAGCAGGCCGTGGCGGTCGCGCAGCTCGCGGCGGGCGGCCGCCTCGACCGGATGCGGGCACCGCTGCACGGGGCCGACTTCGTCCAGGTGGTCAACGCCCGCGGCCGGGTGCTGCGCGCGACCCCGAACCTGGCGGGCCTGCCCGCGCTGGGGCCCGCCGCCGGGGCCCAGGGCCCCGGCACGGTGTTCCACACCTGGCGGATCCGCCCGCTCGGCGGGGAGCACCGCCAGCGGGTGGTGCAGGTGACCACCCAGACGCCCGACGGGCTGGTGTCCGTCTACGTCGGGACCTCGCTGCGGGACGTGGACGCCGCCGACGACACCACCACCGCCGCACTGGTCGTCGGCGGCCCGCTGCTGCTGGCGCTCGTGGCCCTGGTGACCTGGCGGGTCACCGGCCGTGCGCTGCGGCCCGTCGAGGCGATCCGGGCGGAGGTCGCCGAGATCAGCGACCGCGACCTGCACCGCCGGGTCCCGGTGCCGCCGACCGGGGACGAGGTGGCCCGGCTGGCCCGGACGATGAACACCACCCTGGACCGGCTGGAGTCCTCCGGGATCCGCCAGCGCCAGTTCATCGCCGACGCCTCGCACGAGTTGCGCAGCCCGCTGACCGTGCTGCGCACCCAGCTGGAGGTGGCCCTGGCGGTGCGGGACCCCGAACTGTGGCCGGAGCTGATCAGCGGGGCGCTGGAGGACACCGACCGGCTGGAGCGGCTCTGCTCCGACCTGCTGCTGCTCGCCCGGATCGACGCCGCCCAGCCCGCGGCCTCGGTCCGGCTGGACCTGGGCGCCCTGGTGCGGGACGCGGTGGACGCGCGGCTGGGCGACCGGGTCCCCGTGCGCGTCCGCGCGGCGGAGGGGGTCGTGGTGGAGGGCAGCGAGCTGTGGCTGACCCGGGTGGTGACCAACCTGCTGGACAACGCCCAGCGGTTCGCCGCCGGACGGGTCGAGCTCGTGCTGCGCACCTCGGGCCCGCCGGAGGTGCGGACCGCCCTCCTGGAGGTCCGGGACGACGGCCCCGGCATCCCGTCCGCCGACCGGGAGCGGGTCTTCGAACGGTTCACCCGGCTCGACGACGCCCGCAGCCGCGACCACGGCGGCGCCGGCCTCGGGCTGGCCATCGCCCGCGACCTGGCGGCCCACCACGGCGGTACGCTCACCGCCGAACCCTCCACCGCGGGCGCCCGCCTGGTCCTGCGCCTCCCGGTCCCGGCTCCGGGCGCCGGGACGGACTGACGGACGGACTGACGGGGCGTCCAAGCGCGCGGGGCGTCAGGGGCCGGACCATCCTCCATTCCACACCTGCCGCCCATATGGCTGTTTCCACAAGCATCTGCAAGGCCGTGTACGAAAGGGTCCTCGCGGATGCAGGATGCAACCATGAATGTACGCACTCAGGACGGCAGCGCCGGGGACGTCGATTACGGAGCCATCGGCTCCGGCTACGCCTCCTTCCGGCGCCCCGACACCCGTATCGCGCGGTTCATCGCCGAGGCCCTGGGCGACGCCCGCACGGTCCTCAACGTCGGCGCCGGCGCCGGATCGTACGAGAACGCGGCCCGCGAGGTGACCGCGGTCGAGCCCTCGCGGTCCATGCGCGCCCAGCGGCCGGCCCGGCTGGTGCGCGCCGTCGACGCCGTCGCCGAGGACCTGCCCTTCGCGGACGGCGCGTTCGACGGGGCGATGACCCTGTTCAGCGTGCACCAGTGGAGCGACGTCACCCGGGGGCTGCGCGAGATGCGGCGGGTCACCCGGGGCCCGGTGGTGGTGCTCACCTGCGCCCCGTCGCTGGTCCGCGACTTCTGGCTGTACGAGTACGCCCCCGAGGTGCTCGACACCGAGGCCCGGCGCTACCCGCGCGTGGAGGACATCGCGGCGGCCCTCGGCGGCACGGGGACGGTCCACACCGTGCCGATCCCGCTGGACTGCACCGACGGCTTCAACGAGGCCTACTACGGGCGTCCCGAGATGCTCCTCGACCCGGCCGCCCGCCAGGCCTGCTCGGCGTGGAGCTTCGTCGACGACGGGGTGCGGGAGCGCTTCGACGAGCGGCTGCGCCACGACCTGGCCTCCGGCGCCTGGGACGCCCGCCACGGCCACCTGCGGACGCAGGCCGCGTACGAGGGCTCCCTCGTGCTGGTGCGCGCGACCCCGGAACCGGCCTGAGCCGGCCGGCCCCGGGGGGTGTGCCCCGCCTCCTGACGGGACCCTGATGCCCGGGGCCCGGTTCCATACGGGCCGCTGACGGCCCGTCGGGCCCGACCTGCCGTTGAATGGAACCCGGACACGGCCCGCCGGATCCCGGCGGGCGGGCGGCTGGGGAGGAGCGGCGGTGCGGCGACGCGTGGTGGCGGGGGTGAGCGGCGGCCCGGGCGGTCTGACGGCGCTGCACCGGGCCGCGGCCGAGGCCCGGCTGCGGGGTGCGGAGCTGTGGGCGGTGCTGGCCTGGCAGGCTCCGGGCGGAGGCCTGGGCAGCCGGACCTCCTGCGTGTGCTCCCCCTTCCCCGAGTGCCGGGCGGCGGCGGTCGAGCGGCTGCGCGAGACCCTGGACGCCGCCTTCGGACCGGGCGGGCCGGGCGTCACCCTGGCCGGGCAGGCGGTACGGGGCCTGCCGGGGGCCGCGCTGGTCGACGCCGTACGGGACCCGGAGGACCTGCTGGTGGTCGGCGCCGGAGGGCGCGGCGGGCTGCTGGGCGCCCTGCGCCCGTCGGTGGCCCGGTACTGCCTGGCGCACGCGCCCTGCCCCGTCCTCACGGTGCCCCCGAGCCCGCTGGAGGCCGAACTGCACGCCGTACGACGGCGCAACGCCTGGCGGATCCCGCTGGACGCGCGGGAGCTGCACCCCTGACCCCGCCGGACGACGGCCGTCCGGAACCCGGCCGTCGATTGTCCGATTCGCGGCCCGTCATCACGCGGGGGGCACGCTAGGATCACGGCGTGGTCACAGCCCGGTCGCCCCGCATGCCGCGGACCCGCCCCTCCGCGGGTCTGCTGCACCTGCTCGGGCTGACCCTGCTGCTCCTGGCCCTGGCCTGCGCCCACGGCTCCGGCGGGTCCCACGACCCGTCCGACCACGCCACCGCGCCACACGCCCAGGTGTCCACCACCGCACGGGACGCCACCGCCCCGGACGCCACCGCCCCGGACGCCACCGCCCCGGACGCCGCCGTTCGGACCCTCGCGATCCAGGCCGACACCGTTGCGGCGGAAGCGCTCCGGATCGACGCGGCTCCGGCCGACACCACCCGGGCCGCCGCGGCCCGGCGTGGTCTCGCGGTCCCGGTGACCGACTCCGTCGGCCGCCATGACCCTGCGCACCCGGTCCACGCGTGCGTGCCCCTGTCGCCCCGGGCGACCCCCGCCCTCGACGCCCCGCCCGCCCCGGCGACCCCGGTGGAGGACCGCGCACCCGTCGGCGCCCCCGCCTCCCGCGGCACGGTGCGCGCGGCCGGGCCCGTCGGCGACGACACCCTGGCGCACACGAGGAGTTCCGCCGTCCTGCGGGTGTAGGCACCGGGATCCGCGCCGCCGGCGACCCCGCACGCACAGCCGTGCCCGGGAGCCGTCCCAGGAGATTCCCGCCGCCGCCCGTCCCCGGGCCGGGGCCGCCCGCCGCACGGAGGAACTGTGCCCGCCCAACCCCAACGACGAGCGATTCGTCCGCTTACCTCCAGGTATGCCGTCCTGCTCGGCACCCTGCTCGCGGCGCTGCTGTTCGCGGCCCCCTCCTGCTCCTTCCCCCCGCACGCCCAGGCCGCGAACGGCTCGCCGACCGCTGGAGCCGTGCTCCAGCCCGGGCCCACGGGCGCTGAAGGACACCCGCATCCCGACCCGGCCCACGGCTTCACCTGCTCCCCCGCCGACCCGGCCCCCTCCCTCCGCTTCGACACCCCCGTGGACTCCGGGACGGCCCGGCCCCACGGCGCCCCGGCGCCCGCCACGGCCGTCGTCCCGGCCCCGTGCCCCGGCGACGGCAGGCCCGCCCGGGCCCGTTCCGCACGTTCCACTCTCGCCGTCGTCTGTCGGTGGCGGCTCTAGGCCGCTCCCGTGAGCCCGTTGGCGGGGGCCGACGCACACCCCACGGGGAACTCCGCCCCGCCACGGCACGACTCCTCCCGAGAGCGCCCACCGACGCACTACCTAACGAGAGCGGAACCATGCATTCTTCGGCCACCGACGTCACCCCTCCCCTCCGCACCACCCTGTCCGGACTGGTCGGCAACACCCCCCTGCTGCGCGTCTCCGAGCCCCTGTCCCCGGCGGGGCGCGGCTTCTGGGCGAAGCTGGAGGGCTTCAATCCCGGCGGCATCAAGGACCGCCCGGGCCTGCACATGGTCGAACGCGCCCGCGCCCGGGGGGACCTGGCGCCCGGAGCCCGCGTCATCGAGTCCACCAGCGGCACCCTGGGCCTCGGCCTGGCGCTGGCCGGCATGGTCTACGGACACCCCGTCACCCTGGTCACCGATCCCGGCCTGGAACCGTCGATGACCCGGCTGCTGACGGCGTACGGGGCCCGGGTCGACGTCGTCTCCGAACCCCACCCCACGGGCGGCTGGCAGCAGGCGCGCCGGGACCGGGTCACCGAACTGCTGGGGAGGCATCCCGGCTCCTGGTGCCCGGACCAGTACAACAACCCGGACAACACCACCGCCTACACCCCCCTCGCCCTCGAACTGGCCGCCGAACTGGGCCACATCGACGTCCTCGTGTGCAGCGTCGGCACCGGCGGCCACTCGGCGGGCCTCTCGCGCGCCCTGCGCCAGCTCTACCCGGAGCTCAAGGTGGTGGGCGTGGACACCGTCGGGTCCACCATCTTCGGCCAGCCCGCCCGCACCCGCCTGATGCGCGGGCTCGGCTCCAGCATCTACCCCCGCAACGTGGCCTACGAGCAGTTCTCCGAGGTCCACTGGGTCGCCCCGGGCGAGGCCGTGTGGACCTGCCGCGAGCTGGCCTCCTCCCACTACGCCACCGGCGGCTGGAGCGTCGGCGCGGTCGCCCTGGTCGCCGGATGGCTGGCCCGCACCCTCCCCCCGGAGACCCGGATCGCGGCCGTCTTCCCCGACGGCCCCCAGCGCTACCTGGGCACCGTCTACGACGACGACTACTGCGCCGCCCACGGCCTGCTCGACTCCCCGCCGGCGCCGGAGCCCGACACGATCGGGCGGCTGGACGAGAAGGAGGTCACGCGGTGGACCCGCTGCACCGCCGTGGTCGACCCGCTCACCCTGGCCGCGGCGGAGGTGTCCGCCTGATGAAGGGCACCCTCGCGCAGGTCCGCACCTACGAGCGCAGCGTGCGGCTGCTGATGGTGAACCAGTTCACCATCAACCTCGGCTTCTACATGCTCATGCCCTACCTGGCCACCCACCTGGCCGGCCCGCTCGGGCTGGCGGGCTGGACGGTCGGGCTGATCCTCGGCGTCCGCAACTTCAGCCAGCAGGGCATGTTCCTCATCGGCGGCACCCTCGCCGACCGGCTCGGCTACAAGCCGATGATCGTCGCCGGGCTGGTGCTGCGCGTCGCCGGCTTCGCCACCCTCGGCCTGGTGGACTCCGTCCCCGCCCTGATCGCCGCCTCCGCCGCGACGGGCCTGGCCGGAGCCCTGTTCAACCCGGCCAGCCGCGCCTACCTGGCGGCCGACGCGGGCGAGCGCCGGGTGGAGGCCTTCGCCCTGTTCAACGTCTTCTACCAGGCCGGGATCCTGCTGGGCCCGCTGGTCGGCATGGTGCTGACGGGCGTGGACTTCCGCGTCACCTGCCTGGTGGCGGCCGGGATCTTCGCGGTGCTGAGCCTGGTGCAGATCCGGGCCCTGCCGCAGCGGCGCGGGGCGGACGCCCCGGCGGAACGCGCGCCCGAGCAGCGGGAGGGGGTGCTGGCGCAGTGGCGCGGGATCCTGCGCAACCGGCCGTTCCTGCTGTTCTCCGTGGCGATGATCGGCTCGTACGTGATGACCTTCCAGGTGTACATGGCGCTGCCGCTGGAGGTCCGCCGCATCGGCGGCGAGGGCCGCTTCGGGACCGCGGCGGTGGCGGTGCTGTTCGCCGTCTCGGGGCTGAGCACGATCCTCTTCCAGACCCGGGTCACCGCCTGGTGCAAGGCCAGGATGGAACCCGGACGGGCCCTGGCCTGGGGGCTGTTCGCCATGGGCGCGGCCTTCCTGCCGCTGCTGGCCGCCACGGCCCTGCCGGTGCCGGAGTCGGTGACGGGGACGCGGCTGCTCGCGGCGGTGCCGCCGGCGCTGTCGGCGCTGCTGCTGGCGGCGGGGACGATGATCGCCTACCCCTTCGAGATGGACACCATCGTCCGCCTCTCCGGGGACCGCCTGGTCGCCACGCACTACGGGCTGTACAACACCGTCTGCGGGGTGGGGATCGCGCTGGGGAACCTGCTGACCGGGGCGGCGCTGGACGCGGCCCGCGCGGCGGGGATGTCGGCGCTGCCCTGGCTGGCGCTGTTCGCCCTCGGGCTGGGCTGCACGGCCGCGCTGTACGGGCTGCACCGCACGGGCCGCCTGGCCGCGCCCGCGCCCGGACCGCAGCCCCGGGAGGCCGTGTCCGCCTGAGGCCGTTCGCGCCCCGGCGGGACTCCCCCGCCGGGGCGCGGGCGCAACAAGACCGCCAAATGCCCTTAACACGGCGGTCGTTGTACGGTACACACCGCCCGCGTAGCGTCCTCGGCATGTCCGAACTGCACCTCGCCGTCGCCCTCGACGGCGCCGGCTGGCATCCGGCGGCCTGGCGCGAGCCGGGTGCCCGGCCGGCGGAACTGTTCACGGCCCGGTACTGGGCCGGCCTCGTCACCGAGGCCGAGGCGGGACTGCTCGACTTCGTCACCTTCGAGGACTCCCTGGCCCTCCAGTCCGCCGCGCCGGCCGCCCCCGACGAGCGCACCGACCAGGTGCGCGGGCGGCTGGACGCGGTCCTCACCGCCGCACGGGTGGCCCCGCTGACCCGGCACATCGGGCTGGTCCCGAGCGTGACGGCCACCCACACCGAGCCCTTCCACGTCTCCAAGGCCATCGCCACCCTCGACCACGTCAGCCGGGGCCGGGCGGGCCTGCGCGTGCAGACCTCCGCCCTGGCGCACGAGGCGGCGCACTTCGGGCGGCGGAGCTTCCCGGTGCCGGTGGGCGAGCTGGCCGGGGAGGCCGCCGACCACGTGGAGGTGGTCCGCAGGCTGTGGGACAGCTGGGAGGACGACGCCGAGATCCGCGACGTGGCCACGGGCCGGTTCCTCGACCGGGCCAAGCTCCACCACGTCGACTTCACCGGGCCCCACTTCAGCGTCCGGGGACCGTCGATCACCCCGCGGCCGCCGCAGGGCCAGCCGCTGGTCACGGCTTCCGCGGGCGCCGTGGCCCCCGGGTCCGGGCCCGTGGACCTGCTGTACGTGACCCCGCACGATCCGGAGGAGGCCCGTGCGGCGGTGGACGCCGCGCGCTCACCGCACGTCTTCGCCGACCTCACCGTCTTCCTGGACGGGGACGGCCCGGCGGCCGCCGCCCGCCGCGCGCGCCTCGACGCGCTCGCCGGGCAGCCGGCCCCCACCGACGCGGCCGTGTTCACGGGAACCCCGGCCGGGCTCGCCGACCTGCTCCTGCGGTGGCGGGCGGAGGGCCTGACCGGGTTCCGGCTGCGGCCGGCCGTCCTCGCCCACGACCTCCCGCTGATCACCCGCGCCCTGGTGCCCGAACTCCGCGGGCGGGGCGCCTTCCGGAGCGCGTACGGGGCCACCACGCTGCGCGGACTGCTGGGCCTGGACCGCCCGGCCAACCGGTACGCCGCCACCCCCGCCTGAACCGGTCCACGGAAGGACACCATGAGCACCCAGCCGCGCGAGCGGGGCAAGCAGATCCACCTCGCGGCCCACTTCCCCGGGGTCAACAACACCACCGTGTGGAGCGACCCGGCGGCCGGCAGCCACATCGAGTTCGACTCCTTCGTGCGCTTCGCCCGGACCGCGGAACGCGCCCGGTTCGACTTCCTGTTCCTCGCGGAGGGACTGCGCCTGCGCGAGCAGCGCGGGAAGATCCACGACCTCGACGTCGCGGGCCGGCCCGACACCTTCACCGTCCTCGCCGCCCTGGCCGCCGTCACCGAACGGATCGGCCTGACGGGCACCATCAGCTCCACCTTCAACGAGCCCTACGAGGTGGCCCGCCAGTTCGCCACCCTCGACCACCTCTCGGCGGGCCGCGCCGCCTGGAACGTGGTCACCTCCTGGGACGCCTTCACCGGCGAGAACTTCCGGCGCGGCGGCTTCCTGCCCCGCGAGGACCGCTACACCCGCGCCCGGGAGTTCCTCGCCACCGCGACCGAGCTGTTCGACTCCTGGGACGGCACCGAGATCGCCGCCGACCCCGCGACCGGCGCCTTCCTGCGCGACGCCCGCGCCGGGGCCTTCGCGCACCGGGGGCACCACTTCGACATCGCGGGCCGGTTCAACGTGCCCCGCGGCCCCCAGGGCCGGCCGGTGGTCTTCCAGGCGGGCGACTCCGACGAGGGACGGGAGTTCGCCGCCGCCCACGCCGACGCGATCTTCAGCCGGTACGGGACCCTGGAGGAGGGCCGCGCCTTCCACACCGACGTCAAGCGGCGCCTCGCCCGCCACGGCCGCCGCCCCGACCAGCTGCTGATCCTGCCCGCCGCCACCTTCGTCCTCGGCGACACCGACGCCGAGGCCCGCGAACTCGCCCACGAGGTACGCCGCCTCCAGGTCGGCGGGGCCACCGCGATCGCCCACCTGGAGCAGGTCTGGAACCGGGACCTGTCCGGCTACGACCCCGACGGCCCGCTGCCCGACGTCGACCCCGAGCCCGGCGAGAACACCGTCGCGCTGGGCCGGGCGAGCGTACGGGCGTTCCGCGACCCCCTGGCCACCGCCCGGCGGTGGCGGGAGCTGGCCGAGGCCAAGAACCTCTCGATCCGCGAGCTCGTCATCGAGACCACCGCCCGCCAGACCTTCGTCGGCTCCCCCGCCACGGTCGCCGCCTCGATCGACGAGCTGGTCCAGGCGGACGCCGCCGACGGGTTCATCCTGGTCCCGCACCTGACCCCGGACGGGCTGGAGGGCTTCGCCGACACCGTCGTCCCGCTGCTCCAGGAACGCGGGGTCTTCCGCACCGAGTACGAGGGCACCACCCTGCGCGACCACCTCGGCCTCGGCGTACCGCAGGCCCCGACCCCATGAGTCCGGGTCCTGGACCGGTTCTCCGCCGCCGCGCACGGAGGGCTACCCTGTGCGACGTGACGATGCAGACGGACGCCGGGGTGAGCGTCGACGCGATGATCGAGGACCTGCGCACGCTCGTGGAGGTCGAGTCCCCGTCCCGGGACGTGGAGGCCCTCGCGGCCTCGGCGAAAGCCGTCGCGGGGATCATCGAGCACCGTCTGGGCGGCCACGCGGTGCTGGTCGAGAGCGAGGCCGGTCCGCACGTCCACTGGTCGGGCGGCGGCGAGCCGAAGGTGCTGATCCTGGGCCACCACGACACGGTGTTCCCGCTGGGCACCCTGGAGCGGCGGCCGTTCACCGTCGCCGGCGACCGGGTGACCGGACCCGGCGTGTTCGACATGCTGGGCGGGATCGTGCAGGCGGTCCACGGGCTGGCCACGCTGGCCGACCGCTCGGGCGTCGAGATCCTGATGACCGCGGACGAGGAGGTCGGCTCCCGCTCCTCCCGGGCCCTGCTGGAGGAACGCGCCCTGGCCTGCGGCGCGGTCCTGGTGCTGGAGGGCGCCGCCGACGGCGGGGGCCTGAAGACCGGGCGCAAGGGCTGCGGCGCCTTCCGGGTGTCCATCGCCGGGCGGGCCTCCCACGCCGGTCTGGAGCCGGCGGCCGGGGTCAACGCCCTGGTCGAGGCGGCCCACCAGGTGCTGGCCATCGCGGGGTTCGGCCGCCCCGGTGCCGGTACCACCGTCACCCCGACGGTGGCCGCCGCGGGCACCCTGGAGAACGTCGTCCCCGCGGAGGCCACCGTCGTGGTGGACGTCCGCGTGGAGTCGGACGAGGAGCGCGAGCGCGTGGAGTCCGCCTTCGCCGCGCTGACCCCGCACCTGCCGGGGGCGCGGATCACGGTGGAGGGGTCGATCACCCGCCCGCCGATGCCCGAGTCGGCGGCGGCCGGGCTGTTCGCCGTGGCGCAGCGGCTGCTGCCCGGCATCGAGGGCCGGGCGGTGGGCGGCGGCAGCGACGGCAACTTCACCGCCGCGCTGGGCGTTCCGACGCTGGACGGGCTGGGCGCGGTCGGCGGCGGCGCCCACGCCGATCACGAGTACGTGCTGATCGGCTCCATGGCCGAGCGGGCCGACCTCGTCGCGGGCCTGGTGGCCGCGCTGCGCGGCGCCTGAACCGGCAGGCGGACGCCGGGCCCGTCCGTGACGGGCCCGGCGTC
>NZ_JBHVUQ010000084.1:0-31159 GCF_042884105.1 Streptomyces sp. NPDC058157 | reverse complement strand
GTGTCCCGCCGGCGGGTTAAATGGGCCCCGGCCGCGCGGAAACCCCACCCGTGATTCCGGCGCGGCCGACGCCGCGTACGCGCCGGTCGTCGTTCGTCCCGGCGCGGACATTCCACCGATCGCCGGGGGGACGGCCGATGAATTCTGTACCGACGGGTGGTACCGGGGACCGGCTCGCGGAATTCCACGAGCTGCGCGAAAGGGTCCGGAGCGGGCCGGGCGAACAGGCGACCGCCGCACAGCACGCCAAAGGGAAACTGACGGCGCGCGAACGCATCGCACTGCTCCTGGACGAGGGCTCCTTCCACGAGGTGGAACCGCTGCGCCGGCACCGGGCCACCGGATTCGGACTGGAGGACAAGAAGCCGTACACCGACGGCGTGATCACCGGCTGGGGAACCGTCGACGGACGCACCGTTTTCACCTACGCCCACGATTTCCGGATATTCGGCGGAGCGCTCGGCGAGGCCCACGCCCAGAAGATCCACAAGATCATGGACATGGCCCTCGCCGCAGGCGCCCCGCTCGTCTCCCTCAACGACGGAGCCGGCGCCCGGATCCAGGAGGGCGTCACCGCCCTCGCCGGCTACGGCGGCATCTTCCAGCGCAACGCCAAGGCCTCCGGGGTCATCCCGCAGATCTCGGTGATGCTGGGCCCCTGCGCCGGCGGCGCCGCCTACTCCCCGGCCCTCACCGACTTCGTGTTCATGGTCCGTGAGACCTCGCAGATGTTCATCACCGGCCCGGACGTGGTGCGCGCGGTGACCGGCGAGGAGATCAGCCAGAACGGCCTCGGCGGCGCCGACGTCCATGCGAGCGTCTCGGGCGTCTCGCACTTCGCCTACGACGACGAGCAGACCTGCATCGAGGAAGTCCGCTACCTCCTCTCCCTCCTGCCCCGCAACAACCAGGAGCCCCCGCCGGCCGTCACCGGCGGCGACGCCCCCGACCGCCGCTGCGAGGCGCTGAACACCCTCGTGCCCGCCGACGGCAACCGCCCGTACGACATGCGCGAGGTGATCGCGGAGATCGTCGACGACGGCGAGTTCCTTGAGGTCCACGAGCGCTGGGCCACCAACGTGCTCTGCGCGCTGGCCCGCGTCGACGGCCACACCGTCGGCATCGTCGCCAACCAGCCGCAGTCGCTCGCCGGCGTCCTCGACATCGACGCCAGCGACAAGGCCGCCCGGTTCGTACAGCTCTGCGACGCCTTCAACATCCCGCTCGTCACCCTCCTCGACGTCCCCGGGTTCCTGCCCGGCGTCGCCCAGGAGCACGGCGGCATCATCCGGCACGGCGCCAAACTGCTCTACGCCTACTGCGCCGCCACCGTGCCCCGCGTCCAGCTGATCCTGCGCAAGGCGTACGGCGGCGCGTACATCGTCATGGACTCCCGCTCGATCGGAGCCGACCTCTCCTTCGCCTGGCCCACCAACGAGATCGCCGTGATGGGCGCCGAGGGCGCGGCGAACGTGATCTTCCGCCGTGAGATCAACGCCGCCGACGACCCGGAGGCGACCCGGGCGCAGAAGATCAAGGAGTACCAGGCCGAGCTGATGCACCCGTACTACGCGGCCGAACGGGGCCTCGTGGACGACGTCATCGACCCGGCCGACACCCGCGCCGTGCTCGCCGCCTCCCTGGCGATGCTCCGCGCCAAATACGCGGAACTGCCCGACCGCAAGCACGGCAACCCGCCGATGTGACGGGAGGGATACCACCATGGACACCAGCACGGACACCGACACGGACACCGACACGGACACCGGCACGGGACGCGCCGCACCGGGCGCTCCGCTGTTCCGGATCGTCCGGGGCGAGCCCGGCCCGGAGGAACTGGCCGCGCTCACCGCCGTACTCCTCGCCCGGACCGCGGCCCCCGGCGCCGAGCCGCCGCCCGCCCCGCCGGCCCCCGGCCGCCGGGGACCCCGCCGCCACCGCCGGTACACCGCACCCGGCGCCTGGCGGCGCACCGCCTGATCCCTTTCCGGCCGACCGGAAAATGCCAGCCGATACGCCTCCGGACCCTTCGCCGATCCGGTCTGGCAGCTAACTGACAGAGCCCTTTCGAAGGCCTCGCCGACTGAATAGGTTCGAAATCGACGCGGAAGTCAGCCGCGTACTCCTCCGGGCATCCGGACCACCTTCACCATGAATGGGGAATTCCTGTGGCCGCTACGACCGAAGAACGCCGCGAGACCATCAAGGACATCGTCTGCGACATCCTCGAAATCGACCCCGAGGACGTGACCGCCACCAGCCTCTTCAAAGAGGACCACGACGCCGACTCGCTGCGTGCCATCGAGATCCTCGCCTCCCTGGAGAAGGAATTCAACGTCGTCATCAACCAGACCGAACTCGGCCGGATGGTGAACCTGGACGGCGTGTACGAGGTCGTCGCGGAAGCCGCCGACTGGAAGTAGGGCCGGGCGGCGCTGTGTCCACGGACGGAACACCTTGGGAACGGCCGGTCCGCCGGCCTGCGAGATAGCGGGATGAACATGACTGATGTACCGGCGAACAGGGTGGTCATCACCGGACTCGGCGCGGTCTCCAGCATCGGGCTGGGCGCCTCCGAGTTCCTTTCCGGGCTGCGTTCGGGCCGTAGCGCCGCGAAGCCGATCACCGCGTTCGACACCGAGGGCTTCGATCACGCCAACGGCTGCGAGATCGTCGACTTCGACCCCACCCACTGGATCAGGAACCTCGAACCGGAAACCCTGGGCCGGGCCAGCCAGTTCTCGGTGACCGCGGCGCGCATGGCCCTCGAGGACGCGGCACTGGCCGAGGCGGACCTGCGCGCCGGCCGCTGCCTCATCTCCATCGGCACCACCGACGGCGAGTCCCGCGACCTCGACCAGCTCGTCGAGACCGAGGTGCGGCGCGGCGCCGAGCACATGGACCCCACCGTCACCGCCCGGGTGCCCGCCGGCCGGCTCTCGGCCGCCATCGCCCACGAGTTCGGCCTCAGCCGCGTCGAGGCCGTCACCCTGCCCACCGCCTGCGCGGCCGGGAACTACGCCATCGGCTACGGCTACGACGCGGTCCGCACCGGAGAGGTCGACCACGCCCTCGTCGGCGGCGCCGACGCCCTCTGCCGCAAGACCTTCACCGGCTTCTACCGGCTCGGCACCATCGCCCCGGAGCGCTGCCAGCCCTTCGACGTCGACCGCAAGGGCATCCTCACCGGTGAGGGGGCCGGGGTACTGCTCCTGGAGAGCCTCGACTCCGCCCTGGCACGGGGCGCCCGCATCCACGCCGAGGTGCTCGGGTACGGGCTCAACTGCGACGCCCACCACCCCGTCGCCCCGAACCAGGACAGCGTGGCGCAGTGCATGCAGCTCGCCCTCGACGCGGCCGGGGTGAAGCCCGAGGACGTGGACTTCATCTCCGCCCACGGCACGGGCACCAAGGCCAACGACGTCACCGAAGCCCGAGCCATCCGGCAGGTGTTCGGCGACCGCACCCCCCGGACCGTGTCGATCAAGTCGATGCTGGGCCACAGCATGGGGGCCGCCAGCGCCCTCGCCTCGATCGGCTGCGCGCTCGCCCTCACCGAGGGGTTCATCCCCCCGACGATCAACCACGTCGAGACCGACCCCGAATGCAGCGTGGACTGCGTACCCAACCACGCCATCGACGCCGAGCTGCGGGTCGTCCAGAACAACGGGCTGGCCTTCGGCGGCAACAACTCCGTAGTGATCTTCGGCAAGTACGAGGAGGCCCGGACATGACCCGCCACCCCGAACCGGCGCAGTCCCCCCTGCCCGACCTGGTCTTCACCGGCCTCGGCGCCGTCGCCAGCATCGGCACCGGAGTCGACGAGGTCTTCGAGGCCCTGTGCGCCGGCCGCAGCGGGCGCGCGGAGCTCCGCGGCTTCGACCGCTCCGGCTTCCGCGCGCAGCACGCCTACGAGATCGACGACCGTCCGGCCCCCGGCACCGACGAGCCGGGACGCGCCACCCGCTGGCTGATCGCGGCCGTCGAGGAGGCGGCCCGCGGGGCCGGACTCGGCGACGACCTCTCCGAGGTGCCGGTCCTCATCGGCACCGGCCTGCGCGAACTGCGCTCGGCGGAGCTGCGCTGGCGGGACGGCGCCGACTTCGACATGGCGGGCCTGCACTTCGGCACCGCCCTGCGCGAGCGCTTCGGGGCGGTCCGCACGCACACCTTCTCCAACGCCTGCTCCGCCTCCCTGTACGCACTGGCCCTGGGCTGCGACCTGCTGGCGGCCGGCACCGCCGACACCGTCGTCGTGGCCGGCGTGGACACCCTCACCGAGAGCATGTACGGGCTCCTGGACCGGGTCCACATGGATCCCCCGGACGTGCTGCGGCCCTTCGACCGCGACCGCAAGGGCGTCCTCATGGGCGAGGGCGCCGCCGCCGTGGTCCTGCGCCGCGGCGACCGTACGGGCGCCGCGCACGACGGCGCCGCGGTACGCGGCCGGCTGCGCTCGGTGCACGTCAACTGCGACGGCTACCACGTCACCGCCCCCGACCGGGACGGCATCGCGGAAGCCGTCCGCGGCGCCCACCGCGAAGCGGGCGTCAAGCCCCAGGACATCGGCCTGGTCATGCTGCACGGCACCGGCACGCTGCTCAACGACGAGGCCGAGGCCGCTGCCATCGGCGACGTCTTCGGACCGGAGGCCGGCACCCCGCTGATGACCGCGGTGAAGTCGATGACCGGGCACACCTCGGGCGGCTCCGGGCTGCTCAGCCTGATCGTCGCGCTCAAGGCCCTGGAGTCGGGCCGGATACCGCCCGTCATCGGGCTGCGGGAACCGATCGACGAGGCGGCGGGCTTCCGGCTCGTCCGCGACCGGGAGACCACCGCGCGGCCGGTCCTCGCCCAGGTCGACGCCTTCGGATTCGGCGGCGTCAACGCGGTCGCCGTCGTGGAAAGGGCAGCACGGTGAACCACTCCCGCAACGGTCGGGACGCGGCCGGGGTGTCGGCCGCCGAGGTCCTTGTGACCGGCATCGGCACCGCCCTGCCCGGCCTCACCGGCCCCGCAGGCCTGCTCGACCCCCGCCCCGCCCAGGAGCACGACCCCGTCGACCCCGGCGCCCTGATCGGCCGGCGCGGGCTGCGCTACAAGGACCGGGCCTCCCAGCTCGCCCTCTGCGCCGCCGAGGCCGGCCTGCGCGACGCGGGCCTGCTGGCCGACGGCGCCCTGTCCGTCCCCGGCGGCTCCACGGGCGTCGTCGTCAGCTCGAACCTGGGCAACCTCGACACCGTCTGCGAGGTCGCCGACGGCATCAAGGAGCACGGGGTCGCCGGCATCAGCCCGATGGGCCTGCCCAACGCCTCCAGCAACGTCCCCGCCTCCTCCCTCGCCATCCGCCACGGCCTGCGCGGCCCCAACCTGATGGTCTGCAACGGAGCCACCTCCGGCATCGACGCCGTCCACTGGGCCGCGGTGATGATCCGCGCCGGGCGCGCCGACCGGGTCCTCGTGGTCGGCGTCGAGACCGCCAACCGCTACGTCGAGGGACTGCTCGGCCGGCCCGCCGCCGAACTCCTCGACGGGGCCGTCGCCCTGGTCCTGGAACGGGCCTCCGCCGCCGCCGAGCGCGGCGCCGCCGGCCTGGCCGTCCTCGGCGACTACGCCCGGGAGGCCGGGGTCGCCGCCTGCCTGGACCGGCTCCTGGGCGACCCGGCCGACGGCCGCCGCACACCGGCCCTGTGGTTCGTCCCCGAGGGCCACCGCGGGAACGAGGCCGGCGACGTCCCCCGCCACGACCTCACCCACCGCTTCGGCAGCGCCTCCGGCGCCCTCGGCGTCCTGCAGTGCGCGGCCGCCGCCGACCGGCTCTCCGCCGACGGCGGGGACCACCGGGCCGGGCCCGTACTGGTGACCTCCGGCGGCGACCGCGACGACGCCTCCGCCGGGTTCCTGCTCACCCCCCTGCCGGCCGCCCCGTGACCGGGGAACCCGCGCCGGTGTCCGTACGGCTGCGCCGCCCCGGCCGGGGGACCGACCCGCTGCGCGTCCTGCTGCTGCACGGGCTGGCCGGCGGAGCCAACGTCTGGGACGCCCTCCTGGAGCACACCGCCGGCTCCCCGCACGAGGTCTGGACCGCCGAACTCCCCTGGCGGGCCGAAGGGGTGCCGGGCTGGACCGGGCACTCCCCGGCCCACTGGGTCCGGCAGGCGGCGGCCCGGGTGCCGGGCGGCCCGGACGTGGTGATCGCCCACTCGTTCGGGGCCAACGCCCTGCTCGCCCTGCTCGACGAGGAGCAGGAGGACGGCCCCGCCCCGCGGCCCCGCGCCGTGGTGCTGGTCTCGCCCTTCTACCGGCCCCGGCCCGAGGCCTTCGGCTGGGACGCGATCTCGTACTACCTGAACGACTTCGACCGCATCCTCGCCGACGGCCTGCGGGTCCGCTCCGGCGGCCGCCTCCCGGACGACCTGCGCCGGGAGATGGCGCTCAAGGTGCGCGACCGGATCGGCCCGTACGGCTGGGTGAGCTTCTTCGACACCTACCTGCGGACCCCGGACCTGCGCACCGACCGCATGACCATGCCCTGCCTGATCGTCGGCGGCGAACGGGACTTCGCGTCCTTCCCCGCCGACAGCGAGGCCCTGTGCGCGGCCCTGCCCTACGCGAAGGCCGAGATCCTGCCCGGCTGCGGGCACTTCGCGATGGCCGAACGGGCGGCGGAGTTCGCCCGCCTGACGGAGGACTTCCTCCAGTCCGTCGCATGACGACGCCCGCGCCGCCCGCCGCCCCGCCGACCCGCAACCGAACCGCCGACAAGGACAAGGAAGCGACCGACATGACCACCCACGCCGAAACGGCCGTCAAGTACCTGCTGGGGACGGAGACCACCGTCCGGGTGCGCCCCCGCTTCGAGGGCTCCAACATCAACACCTGGATCGGCTTCAAGCACGTCAACTACCTCGTCGAGGAAGCGGTCCTGGAGCACTTCCGCAGCGCCGGACTGCCCTCCCGCGAGCTGTTCGAGGAGCACGGCCTCGGCCTCGACGTCGTCGACCTCGACACCCGCATCCTGCACGCCTTCCACCAGGACGACGAGGCCCGCGCCGTCGTCGTCCCGACCACCCGGGACGAGGACACCCGCTTCCGCTTCTCCGTCACCCTGTACGTCGAGCGCGACGGCAAGGAGCTGAAGGCCGTCACCTCCAAGGCCGAGGTCTCCCTGCGCGCCGACGACTACCTCGCCCCGCTCGCCCACCCCCGGGAGCTCGCCCGCTTCACGGTGGAGCGCCTCGGCGACGGCACCGGGCGCGGCCCCCGGCACGGCACCGAGGTGGCCGTCGCCGACAACACCGCCCTGGCCGCCGGCCGCGGCACCACCGGCGCGGACCCGGTGCTGGAGCAGCTGCTCGCCGGGGAGAACGCCTTCGGCTGGAAGTGGCGGATCCCCTACCCGTACTGCCACTTCAACGAGCGCCTCGCGCTGTCGGGCTACCTGCGCCAGGTCGAGGAGGTCGTCGACCTGTTCCTCGCCGACCGCGGCATCTCGATCAAGACGCTGCTGGACGACCGCAAGTGGATCCCCGTGGTGCCCCGCTCGCAGGTCACCTTCCTGGACGAGGCCCTGATGGAGGAGGACCTGTACACGGTCTTCACCGTCGAGGAGGTCTTCAAGGACTTCACCTACACGGCCCGCACCGACTTCTACGTGGTCCGCGACGGGCGCCTCGTCCAGACCGCCACCGGCCGGATCACCCACGGCTACGCGGTGTTCGAGAACCGCCGCGACTGGAGCCTGGTCGGCTTCGACGAGCGGGTCGTGCGCGCGCTGAACGGCGGCCTCCCGCAGGCCTGACCCGGCCGCCGGGTCCCTTCCCTTCCCCCCTCCCGTCCCCTTCCCGCATCCCGGAGTAGACCCCGATGGAAGAAGTGCTGATCACAGGTCTGGGCGCGGTCTCGCACCTCGGCTCCGGCGCCGATGCCCTCTGGCACGGCCTGATGCGGGCGCGCAGCCGGCCCGAGCGGACGGCCGACCCGCACGCCAGGATGGACGTCCCGCTGATGTACTCCGTCCCGGGGACGCCGGAACCGGACGGGCCCGCCGAGGGCCCCAGCCTCGCCGCACGGTTCGCCGTCGAGGCCGCCCGGCAGGCGCTGGCGGACTCCGCCCTCGGCGAGGTGGCGCCGGAGCGGGTCGCGGTGGTCATCGGCACCGGCATGGGCGACGCGACCCTGCACGAGCGGTGGAGGGCGGAGGGACACCCGCAGGGCGGGGAGTGGGCCCCGGTCTTCTCCGTGGCCTCCGCCCTCGGCGAGTGGCTCGGCGCCGAAGGGCCCAACACCAGCATCAGCAACGCCTGCGCCGCGAGCGGCTTCGGCATCTCGGCCGCCGCCGAGCTGATCCGTACGGGCGCCGCCGACGTGGTGCTGGCCGGGGGAGCGGAGGCCTACTCCCGGGTGGCGCTGGCCTGCTTCAACCGGCTGGGCGCCGTCGACCCCGAGCGGTGCCGCCCCTTCGACGCCAACCGGCGCGGCACCGTCTTCGGGGAGGGCGCCGGGGTCCTCGTGCTGGAGTCCGCCGCGCACGCCGAGGCCCGCCGGGCCCCGCGCGTGTACGCACGGCTCGCGGGCGAGGGATGGAGCTGCGACGCCCACCACGCGACCGCCCCGGAACCCGGCGGCACGCAGATCGTCCGCGCCATGCGCGAGGCGCTGGAGCGTGCCGGGGCCGGCGCCGGCGAGATCGGCTGCGTGGTGCCCCACGGCACCGGCACCGAACTCAACGACGCGGTCGAGAGCCGCGCCCTGCACGAGGTGCTCGGCGCGGCGGCCGACCGCACCCCGCTGTACAGCCTCAAGGCCCTGGTCGGGCACACCGGCGGGGCCGCCGCCTCCCTCGCCGCGGTGGCCGCGGCGCTCGTCCTGCACCACCGCACCGTGCCGCCGAACCGCCCCGTCGAGGAGCGGGACCCGGACTGCGACGTGCTGCTGCCCGTCGAGCCCGCGCCGCTGCGCGGGAGCTACGCCCTGGTCAACGCCTACGCCTTCGGCGGCAACAACGTATCCCTCGTCCTCCAGGAGGCCCGCGCATGACCACCCCCACGTCCCCGGCGCACGGGGCCGCGCCGCTGGTGGTGTCGGGCATCGGCGTGGTGACCCCCCGGGGCGACCGCCCGCAGGAAGCCGCCCGCAGCGCCCGCCCGGCCGCGGCGGCGCAGTCCGGCGACTGGTTCGACCACCGCACCCGGCTCGGACCGCGCGGCTACAAGTACCTGCCCGCCGCCTCCCAGTACTTCCTGGCCGCCGCCAAGGAGGCCCTGGCCGACGCCCGGGACGAACCGGACCACTGGCCCGCGGAGCTGCGCGGGGCCGCCGTGGGGACCAACAGCTCGGCCGCCGCCCTGCACGAGGCCATGGACCGCACCGTGCTCGCCGAGGGCGCCGCCGCCCTGAGCCCCGTCACCGCGCCCTACTTCTCGATCAACCTCTTCGGCAGCCGGCTGGCCACCGAACACGGGCTCAAGGCCTTCAACCTCACCGTCACCTCGCCGCGCGTCGCCGGCCTGGAGTCCCTGGAGACCGGCGCCCGGGCCGTCGCCGCCGGCCGGGCGGCCTGGCTGCTCGCCGGGGCCACCGAGGAGGCCCTCGACCCCGCGCACGCCGGGCACGCCGACTCCGAACGCGGCGCCGTCGCGCTCGTCCTGGAGCCGCTGGAGTCCGTCCGGGCGCGCGGCGGCCGGGCCTACGGGCACTGCCGGGTGCGGAGCCTGTTCCTGCCCCCGCGCACCGCCGCCGCGGGCCGGGGCGCGCAGCGGGCCCGGCAGCTGATCGACGCCGCCCTGACCGCATGGGGGGCCGGCCCGGCCGCCGCCCCGCGGGTGATCGCCGTACTGGACGGCTCGCCCGTCGGCCGGGCCGTGGCCGAGGCCCTCGGCCCGGACGCCGAGACGGTCCCGGCGGGCGCGGGAGCCCTGGAGCCCCTGCTGCAGGCGGCGGGCGCGCTGGCCGCACTGCCGGGCCCGGTCCTCGTCGTCACCGCGGCGGCGCAGGGCAACCTCGCGCTCGCCCTCCTCACCCCGCCGCCGGACGCACCGGCCGGACCGGCCCCGGCGGCCGTCCCCGCGGCCCCCGCCGCCTGAACACGACACACCCCCGTACCACCAGCACGCAGTAGGAGAGGGAGTTCATGACGACGTCACTCGAGGGTTCCTGGTGCCTCGTTCTCGGCGCCTCCAGCGGGATAGGCCTGGCCAACGCCCGGGCCCTGGCCCACGAAGGGGCCCACGTCCTCGGCGTCCACTTCGACACCGCCGAGGGACAGGAGAAGGCCGGGGCGGCCGTCGAGGAGCTGCGCTCCACCGGGGTGCAGGCCCACTTCTTCAACGCCAACGCGGCCTCCCCCGCCACCCGCAGCGAGCTGGTGCCCCGCTTCGCCGAACTGACGGGCGGCGCGCCGCTGCGCGTCGTCCTGCACTCCCTGGCGTTCGGCACCCTGCTGCCCTACCTGCCGGCGGACGGAGGCCCGGCCCTGACGGCCCGGCAGATGGACATGACGCTCAACGTGATGGCCCACTCCCTCGTCTACTGGACCCAGAGCCTCGACGCGGCCGGACTGCTGGGCGCCGGCTCGAAGATCTTCGCGATGACCAGCGCGGGCGACCAGCGGGTGACCGCCCACTACGGCGCCGTCTCGGCGGCCAAGTGCGCCCTCGAATCGCACGTCCGCCAGCTCGCCCTCGAACTCGCCCCGCAGGGCGTCTCCGTCAACTCCCTGCGCGCCGGCGTGACCGTCACCCCCTCGCTGGAGCGCATCCCCGCGCACGAGAGGCTGGTCGAACTCGCCGCCCGCAGCAACCCGCACGGCCGCCTCACCCGCCCCGAGGACGTCGCCGACGCGGTCGTCGCACTGGCCCGCACCGACTCCTCCTGGATCACCGGCAACGTCATCGGCGTCGACGGCGGCGAGGCGCTGACCACCTGATGCGCACCCGAACCTCCGCAGGCGGCCAGGGGCAGCGCCCGCCCGGCCACCGCTCCCCGCGCGCCCTGCTGTCCGCCGTGTCCGCCCTCGCCACCGGGGCCGTACTCGCCGCCCGGCACGCCCACGAGCTGTACCATCCGCCCGCCGCCCGCCCCGGCCGCACCCCGGCCCACAAGGGCCTGCCGGTCCGCCCCCTGTCCGTGACCACCACCCGCGACCGGGTGACCCTCGACGCGTGGGTCGTACCCGGGCGCGGACCCCACACGGTGGTGATCTGCCACGGCATGGGCCGCACCAAGTCCAGCGTCCTCGGCCACATCGCGCTGCTGCACGAAGCGGGCCACCACGTCGTCGCGTACGACATGCGCAACCACGGCGAGAGCGGCCGCGACCGCAAGTACGGCAGCATGTCCGAGCGCTACACCGGCGACCTCGCCGACGTGATCGCGGCCGTGCGCCGGGACCCCGAGGTCGGCACCGGGGAACTCGCCCTGATCGGCTTCTCGTTCTCCACCTGGGTCTCCCTGCACGTGCTGCGCCGCATCGCCGCCCCCGTCGCCGCCGTCGTCTGCGACAGCGGCCCCATGTCCGACACGGCCGCCGGCCTGCGCGAGTTCGCCGGCCTGCGCCGGTCCCAGCTGCCCGCACCGGTCAGGACGGGCGCCGCCCACGCCCTCTACCGCCGTCTCTTCTCCCGGATCTGCATGCACATGCTGGCCGTGCGGAACTGGCCCCCGGACCTCACCGGGCTCCCGACCCGGCTGATGTTCATCGCCGGAGCCCAGGACCCCGTCATCGGCGAGGCCCAGATCATGGGCGTCGCCGACCGCTACCCCGACGCCGAACGCTGGACCGCGCCCCATGCCATGCACATGAACGCCCTGCGCTTCGACGCGGCCGAATACCGCGAGCGCGTCCTCGGCTTCCTGGAGGCCTCCTTCGAGGCCGCCGCCGACCGCAGGAAGGAGGGGGTCCGCCATGGCTGAGTACCTCCTCGTGGAATCCCAGGGCGGCTACGCCGGACCCGGCTCCGAGGCCTTCCTCGGCGACGCCGTCCGGCTCGCCCGCGCCGGGCACGGCGTGGCCGTGCTGCTGATCGAGAACGGGGTCACCGAGGGCCTCGCCGCCGCCGGACCGGCCGTCGGCCGGGTGCTGGCCGCCGGCGGCGAGGTCTGGGCGGACGCCTTCTCGCTGGACCAGCGCGCCCTCTCCGCGCGACGGCTCGCGCCCGGGGTCCGGGCGGTGGAGATGGACGAAGTCGCCGAACGGCTGCTGCGGCCCGGCGTACGGGGAGTGTGGCACTGACATGGCCAACCCCCTGCCGCGCGCGGACGTACTGATCGCGATCATGGGCGCCCCGCACACCGGTGACCTGGTCACCTCCGCCTTCCGGCTCTCCCAGGCCCTCCTCGCCCGGGGCGCCCGCGTCCACCTGTGGACCTGCGGCCACGCCACGGGCCTCACCCGGCAGGCGCTGGGTGACGGAAAGCCGCGCAACGTCGTGGACTGGGCCCGGGAGTACCCGACGACGGCCGCCCTGGCCGCCGAACTGCTGGCGGCCTTCCCCACGGCCCTGCACTGGTACGCGTGCCGGTTCTGCAGCCAGGAACGCGGCACCGACGCCCACATCCCGGGGATCCGGCTGCGCGCCCCGTTCAAGTTCACCGAACACCTCGACGCCGCCGACAAGGCCTTCTTCCTGGGGGTGTGCTGACCGTGGAACCACAGCCCACGACCGGGCGCCGGCTGCTGGTCGTCGAACGGGCCTACCGCGGCTCGGTCGAGACCCAGTTCGCCGACGTGCTCTACCTGGCCCGCGAGCTGAACCGGCAGCAGGGCGGGCTGGACCTCCTGCTGCGCGGCCTCGCCGTCACCTTCGCCACCGCCGCCGACGACGCCCCGGCGCGGACCGTCCGCATCGGCCGCGTCGAGCTCGACACCCTCCCCGACCCGCGCGCCTCCCTGCGCACCCTGCTCGCCGAAGGCGCCGGCGTCTGGGCCGAGGAAGCCGACCTGACCGGCCTGGGGACGGACCCGGACCGGCTGCTCCCCGGCGTCCGCCGGGCCCGCCCCGACAGCCGCCCGGACTGGTCCGCGTACCAGGGCGTGCACTTCCTGTGACCACCCCCGCGGCCGCGCCCCGGACCGCCCCCGTGCCCGGCGGGCCCACGCCCGTACGCCCCACCGAAGCCACCGAAGGAGCACCGCGACCCATGGAAACCGTCACCGCCCGCCGAGGGCCGCTCATCACCGCCTGGTCGGCCGTCTCGCCGTACGGGCTGGAGCGCCCGGAGTTCACCGCCGGCATCACCACCGGGCGCAGCGCGGCCGCCGCACTGGACCGCGGCGTCTGGGACGGCCCCGTCGACACCGCCTGCCTGGTGCCCGGCTTCGACAGCAAGGCCGTGCTGGGCCGCAAGGGCACCCGCTCCATGGACCGGGTGACCGGCCTCGCCGTCACCGCCGTCGGCCGGCTCCTCCAGGACCCCGCGGGCGCACGCATCCCCGGCGTCGGCGAGGACGCCGGACTGGTCCTCGGCACCAACACCGGCAGCGCCCAGAGCATGATGGACTTCACCCGCGACTCCGTGGTCCAGGAGAAGCCCTTCTACGTCGACCCGATGCGCTTCCCCAACACGGTGATGAACTGCGCCGCCGGGCAGTGCGCCATCTGGCACAAGCTCAAGGGCCCCAACACCACCGTCGCCGGCGGCCGCGCCTCCGGGCTCCTCGCCCTCAACTACGCCCTGCGGCTGCAGAAGTCCGGGCACACCAGGACCGTGCTGTGCGGGGCGGTCGAGGAGTTCTCCCCGGCCCGGGCCTGGCTGGAGTTCCACACCCGCAGGCCCGACGAGGCCGACGGGATCCTCGGCGAGGGCGCCGCCGTGCTGCTGCTGGAGTCCGCCGAGGCCGCAGCCGAGCACGGCCGGCCCGGCCTGGCCGAGGTGCTCGCCCTCGAATTCGGCGTCTTCCACACCGACGCCCAGGTCGCCCCCGTCCTCGCCGACAGCGTCCGCCGCGCCCTGGACCGGGCCGCCGTCCAGCCGCGGGAGGTCGCCCTCGTCGCCGCCTCCGGGGCCCACGGCGTCCGCGGCGCCGCCGAACGCGAGGCCCTCGACGCGGTGTTCGCGGCGCACGAGCCCGAACACGTCCCCGGAGCCGAGCTGATCGGCGACACCCACGCGGCCTCCGCTTCCTTCCAGACCGCCGCACTGCTCGCCACCGCCGAGGGCCGCCCCGGCCTGGCCGGCTCCGTCGGCCTGATCACCTCGGTGGACCGCGACGGCGTGGTCGGCTGCGCCGTACTGCGCCTGCGCTGACCGACCGGACCGACGCACCACAACCGTCCCACGCACACGAAGGAGAACCACATGTCCGAGACCACCGCCCCCGCCGTCCTCGAACTCGAGAACCTGCGCCGCACCGTCGCCGACGTCCTCGACGTCGAGGAGGCCGAACTGACCGACGAGGCCGACTTCGTGAACGACCTCGGCGTCGACTCCCTGATGGCCCTGGAGGTCATGGTCGTCCTGGAGAAGAAGTACGGCGTCAAGCTCGGCGAGTCCGAACTCAAGGAGGTCACCTGCCTGCGCAAGGCCTACGACCTGCTCGACGCCAAGCTGACGGCCGCCTGATGGCGGCCCCCGCCGCGGGCCCGGTCCGCGCCGTCCCGCTCCTCGACCGGGACGGCGCCGACGGCGCCCCGCGCACCACGGTCCGCATCGACGCGGACGAACGGGTCTTCCCCGGCCACTACCCCGGCTTCCCCATCTTCCCCGGCGTGTGCGTCGTCGAACTGGTCCACCGCAGCGCGCTGGCCACCGCCCCCGCCCCCGGCGCCCGCGTCACGCTCCGGGCCGTCGAGTCCACCCGCTTCCTCAGCCCCGTCTTCCCCGGCGACCGGCTCACGGTCGAACTGAAGTGGACCCGCCGGGAGGGGCACTGGCGCTGCGAGGCGGTCGCCGCCACCGACCGGGGCCGCGCCGCGACGGTCCGGCTGCGCTTCACCGAAGGGAGCACCCCGTGCTGACGACCACCGGGATCAAGCGGGTGCTGCCGCACCGCTACCCGATGCTGCTGGTGGACCGGGTGACCGAACTGGTCCCCGAGGAACGCCTCACCGCCCTCAAGGCGGTCACCTGCAACGAACCCTGGTACGAGGGGCTCGCCGAGGACGCCGACGACGAGGGGCACGGCTATCCGCAGACCCTGCTCGTCGAGTCCTGGTGCCAGGCGGCCGGGGTGCTGGCCGCGTGGGACCAGCCCAACCCGGACGTGCTGTCGGGCCAGGTGATGCTCTTCGGCAGCATCTCCGACGTCGTCCTGCACCGGCCCGTGTACCCCGGCGACGTGCTGGAGCACCGGGTCCGGCTGGTCCGGGCCCTCAGCGACACCGTGATCTTCGAGGGCGAGGCCCTGGTCGGCGGCGAGACCGTCATGGAGGTCGGACGGGTGGTCATGGCGATGCGCCCGGCCGCCGAGCTGACCGCAGCCCGCGAACAGAGCCCGGCGGCGGCCCAGCCCGCCGGCGTCCAGTGAGGAGTACCCGCATGTCGGACAGCACGCCCAAGGTCGCCCTGGTCACCGGCGGCACCCGCGGCATCGGCCGGGCCACCGTGCTGCGCCTCGCCCGCGACGGCCACGACGTGGCCTTCTGCTACGCCTCGCGGCCGGACGCCGCCACCGAACTGGAGAAGGAGGCCGCCGAACTGGGGGTCCGGGTCCACGGGCACCAGGCGGACGTCTCCGACCCGGACGCGGTACGGGCCCTGGTCGCCGGGGTCGAGGACCGGCTCGGCGGCATCGACGTCGTGGTGACCTCGGCCGGCATCGTCCGGGACCAGCCGCTGCTGATGATGGCGGACGAGGACTGGCGGCAGGTGCTCGGCGTCAACCTGGACGGCACCTACCACGTCTGCCGCTCGGTGGTCTTCGAGATGATGAAGCGCAAGAGCGGCTGCATCGTCAACATCTCCTCGGTCGCGGGGGTCTACGGGCACGCCACCCAGACCAACTACTCCGCTTCGAAGGCGGGCATCATCGGCTTCACCAAGGCCCTCGCCAAGGAGGTCGGCCCCTACGGCATCCGGGCCAACGCCGTCGCCCCCGGCTTCATCGAGACCGACATGACCGCCGGCCTGTCCGGCAAGGTCAGGGAGAAGGCGCTGCGCGGCATCCCGCTGCGCCGGCTGGGCCGTCCCGAGGAGGTCGCGGACACGGTCGCGTACCTGGTCGGGGCCGAGTACGTGACCGGCTCGGTGCTGCAGATCGACGGGGGCCTCGTTGTCTGAGGCGGGCCCGTCCCCCAGGGCGCGCCGGCAGACCCCGCCGCGCTTCTACTTCTCCCTGCGCAGCCCCTACTCCTGGCTCGCCCACCAGGACCTGCTCGCCCACCACCCCGACGTGGTGGAACGGCTCGAATGGCGGCCGTTCTGGGAACCGGACGAGGAGAGCGCCCGGGCCCTGGAAGCCGCCGGGGGCCGCTTCCCGTACGTGGCCATGTCCCGCGAGAAGCACCTGTACATCCTCCAGGACGTCCGGCGGCTGACCCGGGAGCGCGGGCTGGAGCCGACCTGGCCGGTGGACCGCGAGCCCTGCTGGGAGGTCCCGCACCTGGCCTGGCTGGTGGCCCAGGACGCCGGACGCGGACCGGAGTTCGTCGGCCGGGTCTACCGGGCGCGCTGGCAGGAGGGGCGCGACGTCTGCGACCCGTCGGTGATCGGGGAGCTCGGCGCGGAGCTGGGCCTGCCCGCGGAGCGGCTGGCCGGCGCCGTCCGGGACCCGCAGCTGCGCGGGCGCGGGGTGTCGGCGCTCCTGGACGTCTGGCGGGACGGGGTGTTCGGCGTCCCCTTTCTCATCGACGGGCACGACAAATTCTGGGGGACGGACCGGATATCCGATTTCGCCCGCTCGGTTCGCCGGCGGGCGGCGGACGGCGGAAATCGGAAAAGCGCGAAAGCCGGTTCTCCGCACGCCCCGGCGGATAGCGTGGCCAGGTCGGCTGACGGGGGTCACGCCGGCGGCTGCGGCTGACGCGAACGGTCCGGACGGCCGCACCACGGTATGCACCGGGAGGGAATCGAAATGCAGGGAAGAGACAACGGGACGGAAATACGAGAAAGCGCGGAAACGGAAAACGGATCCTCCAAACCGCCGCGCCGCGGCGGGCTCCTGAGCGGTCTCCTCCCGGTTCTGGCGGCGCCCGCGGCGCCGGTGTACGGAGCACTGCTCTCGTACCTCGTCTACCACCCGCCCCGCCGCCCCCACCACAAGCACCCGCGGGACTTCGGCCTGCCGCTGGAGGAGGTGTCCGTCCCCCTCCCCGGCGGCGGCCGCACCCTCCACGTCTGGCTGTGCCGCGGGGGCACCGACCGGGTCGTGGTGATCGGCCACGGCATCGGCCTGAGCAAGTCGGCGAGCCTGGCCCAGGCCGCCTTCCTGCACGAAGCGGGGTACACCGTCGCCCTGTTCGACCACCGCAACCACGGGCTCAGCGACTCCGACAAGGCCTTCTGGGGGCTCAGCGAGCGCCACACCGACGACGTGGTGGCCGTCGTCGACCACCTGCGGGGGAGCGACGGGTACCAGGACGCGCGGTTCGCGGTCTTCGGCTTCTCCTTCTCCACCTTCCCCTCGCTCTACCTGCTGCGGCGCCCGGACCGCCCGGTGGACGCGATCGTCTGCGACAGCGGCCCCGCGCTCGAACTCGAACCGCTGTTCCGCAACTTCCTGCGGGCCAAGGGGCTCCCGGTGCCGCGCCCGCTGCGCTCGGGCCCCTCCTGGGCGGTGCTGACGGCGGTGTTCTCCCGGCTGGGCACGGCCATGCTCCGGGCCCAGTGGCCGCCGCCCGCCGAGGGCGCGTACCTGGACACCCCCGTGCTGATCCTGGCCGGGGAGGACGACAGCATCATCCCCGTCGCGGGGGCGCGCGCCCTCGCCGCCCGCTACCCGCGGGCGGAGATCGAGGTCCTGCCGGGAACGGAACACCTCCAGGGGATGAAGACCGACCCCGACCGGTACCGCACGGCGGTGCTGGACTTCCTCAAGCGGGCGCTGGGGTAGCGGCCGCCGTGGGAGACCCCCGTACGTGGGGGGCGACGCCCGGGGAACGGGGCGCCGCCTACCCCTGTGACGACCTGCTCGGCCCCTCGGCCGAGCCCTGGCTGCGGGCCGTGACCGTACGGGCGCCGGCCCCCGTGGTGTTCCGCTGGCTGTGCCAGCTGAAGGTGGCCCCGTACAGCTACGACAGCCTGGACAACTTCGGCCGCCGCAGCCCCCGCAGGCTCACCCCGGGGGCGGAGCGGCTGGAGACCGGGCAACGGGTCATGACCATCTTCGAACTCGTCGGCTTCGAACCGGACCGCCACCTCACCCTGCTGCTCACCACCCCCTGGGCGGTCCGGGCCTTCGGCGAGTTCGCGATCACCTACCGGGCGGACCCGGTGGACGCGCGGACCACCCGGCTCGTCGTCAAGATGATGGTGGGCCGCCGGCCCGGCCGGCTCGGAGCCGCCCGGCTGCGGATGATGGCCCGGGGCGACCTGTTCATGATGCGCCGCCAGCTCGCCACCCTGGGTGCCCTCGCCGAGCGGACGGCCGCGCGGAAGGGGTCCGTTGGCAGCTAACTGCCAGTAGCCCGGGATCAATTGACCCTCCTCCGGGCCGCCCTGGACGATCGGTCGCGGGCCGGCCTCCCGGCTCCTCCCCGATCGCATCGAGAGGTCGCATCCCCGTGGTTCAGCAGCTTGCCGGGCAGGAGCCGGAGCAGTCCGCGCCCGACGCCCCCCGGATCCCGGCGGGGCGTCGCCGCCTGGCCCTCGCCGTACTCGTGCTCGCGCAGCTGACGGTCTGGCTGGACAACACCATCCTCAACGTGGCCCTCAAGACCCTCGCCGACCCGCGGGAGGGCCTGGGTGCCAGCACCAACCAGCTCCAGTGGAGCATCAGTTCCTACACGCTGATCTTCGCCGTGATGCTGTTCAGCGGCGGGGTCCTCGGCGACCGGTACGGCCACCGCCGGATGCTGCTCACGGGGACGGCGGTCTTCGCCGCCTCGTCCCTGTGGGCGGGCCTCAGCGGCGGCCCCGGCGAACTGATCACCGCACGCGGGGCCATGGGCGTCGGCAGCGCGCTGATCATGCCCGCCACGCTCTCCCTGATCTCGGCCGTGTTCGACGCCCGCGAGCGGGCCATGGCCATCGCCATCTGGTCCGGCTCCAGCGGACTGGCCATCGCGGCGGGCCCGCTCGTCGGCGGGGCGCTGCTGGAGCGCTTCTGGTGGGGGTCGGTCTTCCTGGTCAACCTGCCGCTGGCGGCCGTCACGGTGCTCGGCGCGTTCTTCCTGCTGCCGGCGGCGCGGAGCACGAGCCGTACGAAGCTGGACCCGCTGGGCGTCCTGCTGTCCACCGTCGGCCTGCTGGCGGTCGTCTACGGCCTGATCGAGGGCGGCCACCGCAACGATTGGACCGGCCCCGCCGTCCTCGGCCCGATCGCGGGCGGCACGGTCGTGCTGGTGGTCTTCGTCCTGGTCGAACTGCGGGTGAGCACCCCCAGCCTCGACGTGCGCCTCTTCCGCAACGCCCGCTTCTCGGGCGCGACCGTCTCGGTGATGCTGACCTACTTCAGCCTCTCCGGGTCGATGTTCTACACCGCCTTCTACCTCCAGGGCGTCCGCGGCCAGACCCCCTTCGAGGCGGGGCTGAACCTGGTGCCGGTGGCGGCCGGCGTCCTGACGGGCGCACCCCTGTCGGCCGGCCTGGTCCGCCGCTTCGGCCTCGGTCCGGTGGTCGGCCCGGCCATGCTCGTCGCCGCCGGCACCTTCCTGGCGTACACGGGCATCGGGACGGGCACCCCGATGGCCTGGTTCTGGCTGCTCCTCTTCGTCCAGGGCGCGGCGATGGGCGCCGCCATGGCCCCGACGACCGAGGCGGTGATGGCGGTCCTGCCGCCGGAGCGCACCGGTGCGGGATCGGCCGTGAACAACTCCATGCGCCAGATCGGCGGAGTCCTGGGCGTCGCCGTCCTGGGCTCCCTCCTCACCACCACCTACCGCTCGCAGATCGAACCGGCCCTGGCGCCCCTGCCCGCCCCGCTCGCGCAGACGGCGAGCGCCTCGGCGGAGGCGACCCGCCAGCTCGCCGCCCGGCTCTCCCGCCCGGACCTCGCCGCGGCGGCCGACGACGGCTTCGTCCACGCGATGCACGTCGCCTCGGTGCTGGGCGCGGCCGTGGCCGCGGCGGGGGCGGTGGTGGTCCTGCTCACCTTCCGCCGGGGGAAGGCGTCCGGCACGATGCAGTGATGATCACTCCGCCCGTACCGTCCGTACCTTTCCTCCCGCCCGTAGTTCCCGCAGGCCGCCTGGCCGCCATGGAACAGCCCGTGCTCCCGCTCCCCGGCGGCCTGGAGCTGCGCCCGTGGCGGCCCGACGACGCCGGCGCGCTGGTGGCCGCCGCCCTGGAGCCGGCCATCCGGCAGTGGAACCGGCTCGTCGTCGCGTCCGAGGAGGAGGCGCGCCTGCGGATCGAGCGCATGCACGAGCGCCGGCGCGACGAGCGGAGCGTGCTGTGGGCGCTGGCCCGGCCCGGCGGCGGCCGGGCCGTGGGCCTGATCGGCTGGGGCGACATCGACCTCGCCGGAGGCAGCGCCGAGATCCTCTACTGGATCCTGCCCGAGGGCCGCGGCCGCGGGGCGGTGGCCGAGGCCGTGGAGCGGGTCAGCCGGTGGGCGTTCGACGACCTCGGGCTGCACCGGCTCCGGCTGTGCCACGCGGTGGCCAACACGGCCTCGTGCCGGGTGGCGCAGAAGGCCGGCTTCACCCTGGAGGGGACGATGCGCAGCGCCCTCCTGCACGAGGACGGCTGGCACGACGAGCACCTCCACGCCCTGGTCCAGGGCGACCTCTGACGCGCGGCCTCAGACCGGCAGCCCGGTCGGCTCCTTGATCCGCTTCATGATGATCTGCGAGTTCACCTCCGTGACCCCGGAGAGGGCCGTCAGCCGCTCGATCCACAGCCGCTCGTACGCCCGCAGGTCCGCGACCGCGATGCGCAGCAGGCAGCCCGGGCTGCCGAACAGCCGGTAGGCCTCGACCACGTCCGGGATGTCCTGGAGGGCCGCCTCGAAGGCCTCGACGGCCTCCCGGTCGCGGCGGACCTCCACCGACACCAGCACCTCGAAGCCCCGGCCGACCGCCTCGGGGTCGATCACCGCGCGGTACCCCTGGATCACCCCGTCCTGCTCCAGTTGCCGGACCCGACGCATGCAGGGGGACGGGGTCAGCCCCACGCGCTGGGCCAGCTCCTGGTTGCTGAGCCGTCCGTCGCGCTGGAGCTCGCGCAAGATTTCACGATCAATGGCGTCCATTGCGCAATCATCCCCCACGATTTCACCGCCCCGACCGGCAACGCGCAATCGCATTGCGCGTAGATCTCACTATCATTGCCCTTTCCAGCAAATATGTGCGAACCCCGCTCGGGGGTCCAGACAGACGTCAGGGAAGGGTGGCCATGGGGCGCATCGTCGTCATCAGCACCGGCGGGACGATAGCCAGCCGGTGGACGGGCTCGGGTTTCGCCGCCGAGGCCGACGGCCGCGAGGTCATGGCCACCGCGCCGCTGCCCGAGGGCCTCACCGTCGAGGTCGTCGACCTGTTCAGCGTGAACAGCCCCCGCCTGACCACCGCCCACCAGCTCACCCTGCTGCGCACCGTCCACGAGGTCCTCGCCGACCCGGCCGTCGACGGCATCGTCGTCACCCACGGCACGGACACCCTGGAGGAGTCCGCCTTCCTGGTCGACCTCCACCACCACGACCCCCGCAGCGTCGTGTTCACCGGCTCGCAGCTGCCCATGGGCTCCACCGAGGGCGACGGCCCCGGCAACCTCTACGACGCCCTGCTCACCGCCGCGACCACGCGCGGCCTCGGCGTCCTGGTCGCCTTCGCCGGCCGCGTGCACGCCGCCCGCGGCACCATGAAGACCCAGGCCGTGGCCCTGGACGCGTTCGCGGACCCCTCGCGCGAGCTCCTCGGCAAGATCGGCTTCGGCAAGGTCACCGTCCTGCGCCGGCCGCAGCGCCCGCAGGCCCTGGCCCTGCCCGCGATGCCGGAGCTCCCGCCGCGCGTGGACATGGTGATGCACCACGCCGACGGCGACCCCGTCCTCCTGAACGCCGCCGTGGCGGCCGGCGCCCGGGGCATCGTCCTCGTCGGCACCGGCGCGGGCAACGCCACCCCCGAGATCGTCGAGGCGGTACGGGAGGCCGTGGCGCGCGGCGTCCTCGTCGCCCTGACCACCCGCGTCCCGGCCGGCCCGGTCACCGAGATCTACACCCACGGCGGCGCGGTCGACCTCGTCGCCGCCGGCGCCGTCCCCACCGGCACCCTGCGCGCCGGCCAGGCCCGCATCGCGGTCCTCTCCGCCCTGCTCGCCACCGACGACCCGGCCGAACGGGCCCGCGTCCTGCGCACGGCCCTGTCCGAGGAGGACCCGGCCCTCGTCGACGCGTAGCCCTTCCGGCCCGCCGCCGTCCCGGGCGCCATAGGATTCCCCCCGCAGCGATCACGACGTCGCGGGGGGACGCGCAGATGGAGCCCGGGATCATCGGCAGCCGGCTGGCCTCGGCGGCCATCGGCCCGCTAGTGAGGAAGATCTTCGTCACGGAGGGCCCCGGCGCGGGCCTGGTCGACAAGCCGGTCCGGATCTCCGGATACGTCTCGTTCCGCGGCGAGAAGCGCTCCCTGAGGGAGTCCGACGTGCGCACCCTGGCGGCCAAGCTGGTCCGCGAGGCCCTGCGCCACGGCGAACGCGCCGTCAGCGCCGACGAACAGCAGGCGGTGACCGACGCCCTCGCCACCACCCTGCACGCCCTGGGCGACCTCACGATGTCCGACGTGGACGCCGTCCGCCTGGGCGCGGCCGCGTTCGCCCGCAAACTGAGGGAGTCGGCCGGCCGCCCGGAACGCGAACTGACCGCGGACGGCACGTACTTCTACGAGCGGCTGCTCGAAGCCGCCTGCCTGCACATCCTGCACTTCTTCACCCAGCGCTCGACCTTCGTCGCCCACGCCCTGGTGGAACAGACCCGGGGGATCGCGGAGCTGACGGCCAAGGTGGACGAACTGATCCGCCGCGACCCCCTCCCGGGCGCGCGGGACGCGGCGTTCGAGGCCGAGTACCTGCCGTGGGCCGCCCGCAAACACGCGAAGCTGACGATCTACGGCATCGACCTCGCCCACACCCCGACCCGGTGGCCGCTGGACGCGGCGTACCTGAGCCTGGAGGTGACGTCAGCGGGGCGGTTCACCAGGGCGCTCATGGCCGCGCTCGACGCGGGGGCCGATGGTGCGGGCACACTCCTGGTTCAGGATCCTGCCGCGATCATCGCCGCCGCCCAGGCCGAGCGGCGCCGGGACGAAGGCCGTTTGGCGCTGTACCGCGGCATCGACGCCAGCGCTCCCGACCTGCCCCGGTTCATTGCCGACGCCCGTGCCCCCAGGCATGCCGACCAGGCCCTGGCAACCGGCCGCCGGGTCCTGCTGCGCGGCGAGGCCGGATCCGGCAAGACCACCCTCGTGCAGTGGCTGGCCGTATCCGCTGCGCGTCAGGACCTCCCGCCGCAGATGGCCTACCTGGAGGACCGCATCCCCTTCGTCCTGCCCCTGCGCACCCTGACCCGCCACGGCGAACGGCTCCCCGAGCCGAAGGACTTCCTCGCCGCCGCCGGCTGTCCGCTCGGCGGCGGGCAGCCCGACGGCTGGGCGCACCGGGTGCTCTCCGCCGGGCGCGGCCTGCTCCTCGTCGACGGCATCGACGAGGTCCCCGAAGCCGAGCGCGAGCGCACGCGCACCTGGCTGCGGGACCTGATGGACCTGTACGACGGCGCCAACCGCTGGCTCGTCACCACCAGGCCCTCCGCCGTCGGCATGGACTGGCTCGTCGAGGAGGGCTTCACCGAGCTCACCCTGTCCGCGATGGGCCCCGCCGAGGTCGCCACCTTCATCAGGCGCTGGCACAAGGCGGCCCGCCAGGGCGCGGACGAGGACAAGGAACTGGACGCCTACGAGGCCCAGCTGCTCGCCTCCGTACGCCTCAAGCCCGAGCTCGGCCGGCTCGCCACCAACCCCCTGATGTGCGGCCTGATCTGCGCCCTGCACCGCGACCGGCGCGGCTACCTCCCGCACGGCCGCAAGGACCTCTACGAGGCGGCTCTCTCCATGCTGCTGAGCCGCCGTGACCGGGAGCGCGACATGCGCGTGCCCGACCTCCGGGAGGAACCGCAGCTCGACCTGCTCCAGCGGCTGGCGTACTGGCTGATCAAGAACGGCCGCACGGAGATGGACCGTTCACGGGCCGAGGACATCATCGCCCGGGCCCTCCCCGCCGTCGCCGAGGCGGCCGCCCTGGGCGGGGCCCCCGAGGTCTTCGACCACTTCCTCCAGCGCAGCGGCCTGCTCCGCGAACCGGGCCCCGGCACGGTGCACTTCGTCCACCGCACCTTCCAGGACTTCCTCGGTGCGCGGGCAGCCGTGGAAGAGGGTGACTTCGGGCTGCTGGCCGGGCACGCGGGCGACGACCAGTGGGAGGACGTCATCCGGATGGCGGTCGCCCTGGCCCGGCCCGCCGAACGAGCGGCGATCTTCCGCGACCTGCTCGCCCTGGGCGACGCCTCCACCGACCGCCGCACCCAGACACGGGTCTACCTCCTCGCTGCCGCCTGCCTGGAGCACGCCACCACGCTCGCGCCCGAGATGCGGGCGGAAGTGGAGGCCCGCACCGCATCGCTCATCCCGCCGCAGAGCGAGGAGGAAGCCCGGGCACTGGCCGAGGTCGGGCCCCTGGTGCTGGGGCTCCTCCCCGAGCCGGGCAAGCTCGTCGGCCCGGACGCCTTCCGCGTGGTGATCGCCGCTTCCCATGTGGCGTCCGAGGCGGCGGTCCCCGTACTGGCCCGGTTCGCACAGCACGCCGATGTGCTGGTCCGTTCCCAGCTCATGTGGGCCTGGTCGCGCTTCGAGAGCACCGACTACGCGGACGAGGTCATCGCCCGGCTGGACCCGACGGGCCTCCACTACACCGTCCAGTCCGACGAACAGTTCGAGCAACTGGAGCGTCTCGGAATCCGCCCGGAGCGCCTGGACGTCCGGCGGGACGTATCGGCTCGGACGCTGGCGCGGTTCCTGGACGGATACCGCCCCGCTCGCCTGATGCTCCTTGGCGCTACCCTGCCCGATCTGGGCTTCCTCACGGCGGAGTCCGCCCCGAAGTACCTCGAACTCGGTGACTGCCCGGAGTTGACGGACGTCTCCGCGCTCGGCGGCACGTCCGTCAGACAGCTTGAGATCAGCACCCGACGGCCGGACTTCGACCTGCGCGGCATCTCGGAGCTGCGAGAGCTGGAAATCCTGGCCATTGACGGTCCCGCAGGTATGGCTTGGTCGCCACGGGCCCTGCCGACGGACGCCCCTCTCAGGATGCTCCTGCTCAACGGTGAGGTGTGTTGCGAGGACGGGCTGGAGGGACTGGGCGCACTGTCGGGGCTCGTCGGGCTGGTGCTCAACCCCGAGTCCGCGCCCGTCTCCGACGCCGACTGGTACGAGGTCATGGCCCTGCCCCTCCAGTCCCTCATGGTCCCGGCCTCGTCGCTCGACACCCTCCCGGCGGACGCGACCCTGCCTGGTGTCACCGTGCTGCAACTCACCGGCATCGTCGAGGAATCCCTGCCGTCGGTCATCCGCCGGCTGCCAGCGGCCTTCCCCCGGATCACGACCTGTGAGCTCACCGGCGAGCTCACGGGGGAGGGGGACATCGATGTCGCGCCGCTGGCGGCGATCGCCACGCTGAGGACGCTTGCCGTCGAGGCGGACCGCAGTCGCCTCCGAGGCCTCGGCCTGCTCCCGGACCTCATCCGGGAAGCGGACGTCATGGACACCGCGTGACGCCGCCGCGGGCCCGGCACCCCGGGCCCGCACCACCCCTCACCCCGTGAACGCCGCCAGGATCCGGTCCGCCGCCGACGTGGCGGTGATCGTGCCGGCGCGGACGCCCGCCTCCAGGGTGGGGGCCAGGTCCCGTACGGCCGGGGCCGCCTTCAGGCGTTGCAGGAGCTCGTCGCGGACCATCGACCAGGTCCACTCCACCTGCTGCGCCGCCCGCTTCGCGGCCAGCCGGCCGCCCGTCTCCAGGACCGTCCGGTGCTGTTCCAGGCGGCTCCAGAGCTCGTCGAGGCCCGTCGACTCCCGTGCGCTGCACGTCAGGACCGGCGGGGTCCACGCCGCGTCCGCCGGGTGCATCAGGCGCAGGGCGCCCGACAGTTCCCGGGCGGCGGCCTTCGCGTCGCGTTCGTGCGGGCCGTCCGCCTTGTTCACCGCCAGGACGTCCGCCAGTTCCAGGACGCCCTTCTTGATGCCCTGGAGCTGGTCGCCCGTGCGGGCCAGGGACAGCAGGAGGAAGGAGTCGACCATGCCCGCGACCGTGGTCTCGGACTGGCCCACGCCGACGGTTTCGACGAGGACCACGTCGTAGCCCGCCGCCTCCATCACGATCATCGACTCCCGGGTGGCCTTCGCGACCCCGCCCAGGGTTCCCGCCGAGGGCGAGGGGCGTACGAAGGCCGCCGGGTCCACCGACAGGCGTTCCATCCGGGTCTTGTCGCCCAGGATGGAGCCCCCCGTCCGCGTGGACGAGGGGTCGACCGCGAGGACCGCCACCCGGTGGCCCAGACCCGTCAGCATCGTGCCGAACGCGTCGATGAAGGTGGACTTGCCCACCCCCGGCACCCCGCTGATGCCGATCCGGCGCGCCTTCCCCGCGTGGGGGAGGAGCTCCGTCAGCAGCCGCTGCGCCAGCGCCCGGTGGTCGGCCCGGGTGGACTCGACCAGGGTGATGGCGCGCGCGATCTGTGCGCGCTTCCCGTCGAGCACGCCCTTCACGTACACGTCGATGTCGATCTTCGGGGGCATCCCGCGTCCGCCTACAGCTCGTGGCCCAGGTCCGCGGCGAGCCGCATCACCAGGTCGTGGGCCGCGTCCGGGATGACCGTGCCGGGCGGGAACACCGCCGCCGCGCCCATCTCCAGCAGCGTGGGGACGTCGGCCGGCGGGATGACGCCGCCCACCACGATCATGATGTCCTCACGGCCCTCTTCCGCCAGCTGCTCGCGCAGCGCCGGGACGAGGGTCAGGTGGCCGGCCGCCAGCGACGAGACGCCCACCACGTGGACGTCCGCCTCGACGGCCTGGCGGGCCACCTCCGCCGGGGTCTGGAACAGCGGGCCCACGTCCACGTCGAAGCCCAGGTCGGCGAAGGCCGTGGCGATCACCTTCTGGCCGCGGTCGTGGCCGTCCTGGCCCATCTTCGCGACCAGGATGCGCGGCCGGCGGCCCTCCGCCTCCTCGAACCGGTCGACGAGCGCACGGGTGCGCTCCAGGGACGGGGACTCGCCTGCCTCGGTGCGGTACACACCGGAAATCGTACGGATCTGGCTCGCGTGCCGCCCGTACACCTTCTCCAGGGCGTCCGAGATCTCGCCGACGGTCGCCTTGGCCCGCGCCGCGTCCACCGCCAGGGCGAGCAGGTTGCCCTCCAGGCCCTGACCGGCGCCGCGCTCGGCCGCGTTCGTCAGCGCCCGCAGGGCGTCCTGTGTACGGGTCTCGTCGCGCTCCTCGCGTAGCCGCCGCAGCTTGGCGATCTGCTGGGCGCGCACCGAGGAGTTGTCGACCACGAGCACGTCGATCTGCTCGTCGTTCTCCACGCGGTACTTGTTGACGCCGATCACCGGCTGGCGGCCCGAGTCGATCCGCGCCTGGGTACGGGCCGCGGCCTCCTCCACGCGCAGCTTCGGGATGCCCGCGTCGATGGCCTGCGCCATGCCGCCGGCCGCCTCGACCTCCTGGATGTGCTGCCAGGCCCGGCGCGCCAGGTCGTACGTCAGCTTCTCCACGTACGCGCTGCCGCCCCACGGGTCGATCGACCGGCAGGTTCCCGACTCCTGCTGGAGCAGCAGCTGGGTGTTGCGCGCGATGCGCGCCGAGAAGTCCGTCGGCAGGGCCAGGGCCTCGTCGAGGGCGTTGGTGTGCAGCGACTGGGTGTGGCCCTGGGTCGCGGCCATCGCCTCGATACAGGTCCGCGTCACGTTGTTGAACACGTCCTGCGCGGTCAGCGACCAGCCCGAGGTCTGCGAATGCGTGCGCAGCGAGAGGGACTTGGTGTTCTTCGGGTCGAACTGCTTGACCAGCTTCGCCCACAGCAGGCGCGCCGCGCGGAGCTTCGCGACCTCCATGAAGAAGTTCATGCCGATCGCCCAGAAGAACGACAGGCGCGGCGCGAACGCGTCCACGTCCAGTCCGGCGCCCTGCCCGGCCCGCAGGTACTCCACGCCGTCGGCCAGGGTGTACGCCAGCTCCAGGTCGGCCGTGGCCCCCGCCTCCTGGATGTGGTACCCGGAGATCGAGATGGAGTTGTACCGCGGCATCTTCTGCGAGGTGAAGGAGAAGATGTCCGAGATGATCCGCATCGAGGGCTTCGGCGGATAGATGTAGGTGTTGCGGACCATGAACTCCTTGAGGATGTCGTTCTGGATGGTCCCGGCGAGCTTGTCGGGGGAGACGCCCTGCTCCTCCGCCGCCACGATGTACAGGGCGAGGACCGGCAGCACCGCGCCGTTCATCGTCATGGACACCGACATCTTGTCCAGCGGGATCCCGTCGAACAGCTGGCGCATGTCGTAGATCGAGTCGATCGCCACGCCCGCCATGCCGACGTCACCCGTCACGCGCGGGTGGTCGCTGTCGTACCCGCGGTGCGTCGGCAGGTCGAAGGCCACCGACAGGCCCTTCTGGCCGGCCGCGAGGTTGCGCCGGTAGAAGGCGTTGGACTCCTCCGCCGTGGAGAAGCCGGCGTACTGCCGGATCGTCCAGGGCTGGTTCACGTACATCGTCGGGTACGGGCCGCGCAGGTACGGGGCCACGCCCGGGTACGTGCCCAGGAAGTCCAGGCCCTCCAGGTCCCGCCCGGTGTACAGCGGCTGCACGCCGATGCCCTCGGGGGTCTCCCACAGCAGGTCGCCGGTGGCGGCCCCGGTGGACTCCTTCACCGCCGCGCGCCACTGGTCCTCGGAGGCGGCCGGTGCGGCCGCGCCGAGGGCGAGCTCGGAGAAATCGGGGATGCTCATGCCGAGACTCCCATCCGGTCGAGTACGGAGGACAGCACGGCGACCGCGTCGCAGCCGGCGAAGACGTACTCGTCCACGGCGCCGGCCGCGGTGCCGGGCCGGCCCGCGAGGAACACCGTCGAGGCGCCGGCCGCGCGCAGGGCCGCCGCCACCGCCTCGGCCTGCTCCTCGTACAGCGCGTCACTGGAGCACAGCACCGCGACGCCGTCCGCGCCGCTCGCCGCGTACGCGGCGGCCGCGGTCGCCGCGTCCACCGACACCGGGTCGTGGACGGGCTCGATGCCGCCGGCCTGGAAGAGGTTCGAGGCGAAGGTGGCCCGCGCGGTGTGCGCGGCGGCCGGGCCCAGCGCGGCGAGGAACACCCTCGGGCGGGTACCGGTCGACTCCAGGTGGGCGTCACCGCGGGCGCGCAGCGCCTCGTACGCCTCGTCCCGGCGCACCCGGGGCAGGCCCCCGGACGGCGCCGCCGGCGCGGCCTCGCGCACCACGGGCTTCTCGGAGAGCAGCGGGAACTCGCTGACGCCGGTGATCGGTTCGCGGCGGGTGGCCAGCTTCTTCGAGCGGGCCGCCCAGGTGGCCGCGAGGCGCTCCGCGACCAGGCCGGAGCGCAGGGCGGCGGCGAGACCGCCGGCGCGCTCGACGGTCTGGAAGAACTCCCAGGCCGCGTGCGCCAGTTCGTCGGTGAGCTGCTCCACGTAGTAGGAGCCGCCGGCCGGGTCGATCACCCGGGCCAGGTGCGACTCCTCCAGGAGGATGGTGGAGGTGTTGCGGGCGATGCGCCGGGCGAAGGCGTCGGGCAGGCCGAGTTCGCTGTCGAACGGGAGCACGGTGACGGAGTCCGCGCCGCCCACGCCGGCCGCCATCGAGGCGACGGTGGTCCGCAGCATGTTCACCCACGGGTCGCGGCGGGTCATCATCACCGGCGAGGTGACGGCGTGCTGCCGCTGGGCGCCGGCCTCCGGGGCGCCGCAGGCCTCGGCGACACGCGCCCACAGACGGCGGGCGGCGCGCAGCTTGGCGATGGTCAGGAACTGGTCGGCGGTCGCCGCGTAGCGGAACTCCAGCTGGCCGAGGGCGGCTTCGGTGCCGAGGCCGCCGTCGGTGAGGGTGCGCAGGTAGGCGACGCCGGTGGCCAGGGACAGCCCGAGCTCCTCGGCCGCCGAGCCGCCGGCCTCGTGGTACGGCAGCGCGTCCACGGTCAGGGCGCGCACGCCCGGCCAGGACGCGGCCGCCTCACGGGCCAGCTCGACGGCGGGCGCGGGGTCCAGGGCCTCGCCGGTACGGGCCTCGTGGCCCAGCGGGTCGGCGCCGAGCGCGGCGCGGGCGGCCGCGGGGGCCACGCCGCGCTCCGCGTACAGGGCGAGCAACGCGCGGGCGGCGTCGGCGAATTCGGCGCCGGCGTCGAGGGTGACGGGCGCCAGGTCGAGGTACACCCCGTCCAGGGCCCGGCCGAGCTCCGCCACCGGGACCCCGTGGTGGCCGACGGTCAGCCAGAGGGAGGTGGTGCCGTTCTCCAGGTCGGCCAGGGCCGCCTCGTTGACGCGTACGGGGTCACTGCCCGCGATCCGCTGGCGGACGTCCCAGCCGGAGGCGCTGGTGCCGTCCGGGGTGCCGCCGCGGACGAAGGGCGCGAAGCCGGGGAAGCCGGTGGTGCGGGCGTCCGCGTCCGCGCCGGAGGGCGCCGTGTACAGCGGGCGGGTGGTGAGCCCGTCCTCGAGCGTGGTGGACAGTGCTGCTTCCGCTGCCTCGCCGGAGACTTCCTTGCCCGACTTGCGCAGTACGCCCTCGACGAGGCGTTGCCACTGCTCATGTGTCGCGTCAGGAAACTCGGCGGCCAGGGAGAGCCCGTCGTCAGGCAGGACCGTCATGGCCCGAACTCTAGGGGGGTGCGGTGAAGGCACACTAGGACCATCGGATGTGATCTCCCCCTCTCAGATGAGCCCCTGCCCTGGCCGGGCGGTTACGGGGTCGGGGGGCCGTTGCCCTGGCCGGGCGGGGTGGGGGTTGGCGGGGTCGGGGGTGGCCGGGGTCGGTGCCGGGGTGGGGTGTCGTCCGGGGCGGGCTTCG
>NZ_JBHVUQ010000083.1:0-31280 GCF_042884105.1 Streptomyces sp. NPDC058157 | reverse complement strand
CAGATGTGGAAGCCCGGTAACGGGTGGAGCTGACTGGTACTAATAGGCCGAGGGCTTGTCCTCAGTTGCTCGCGTCCACTGTGTTAGTTCTGAAGCAACGAACAGTTGCTGGTTTCTAGAGCTGGAACACAACTACAGAGTGTGCTTGTTCGCTCGAAACCGATAGGGTTTCGGTGGTCATAGCGTTAGGGAAACGCCCGGTTACATTCCGAACCCGGAAGCTAAGCCTTTCAGCGCCGATGGTACTGCAGGGGGGACCCTGTGGGAGAGTAGGACGCCGCCGAACAATCTTTCAAAGGACCCTTGGTCCTCAGCGTTCACGCTGAGGACCAAGGGTCCTTTTTGTTTTGCACCTCTTTACGCCGAAGCGCGGCCATGGGCTGGTTGCGCGAGAATGACTAGCGGTACCCCGAAGACAGGAGTCACACCCATGTCCAACTCTCCCGACGATCGTCCGGAGCGCGAGCCTCGTCGCAACGACGGCGGTGACAGGGGCGGCTACCGCGGGGGCCGTGACGACCGTGGCGGTGACCGTGGTGGCTTCCGCCGTGACGACCGTGGTGGTCGCCCCGCCGGTGGCGGCTTCCGCCGTGACGACCGTGGCGGGCGTCCCGCCGGCGGTGGCTTCCGTGGTCGTGACGACCGCGGTGGCGACCGTCCGTCGTACCCCCGTCGTGACGACGACCGCGGTGGCTTCCGTGGCGGCCGTGACGACCGTGGCGGCGACCGCCCCTCGTACCCCCGTCGTGACGACGACCGTGGCGGGCGTCCGTCCTACCCGCGCCGTGACGACGAGCGCGGTGGCTTCCGCGGCGGCGACCGTCCGGCCTTCCGCCGTGACGACCGCGGCGGCGACCGTCCGTTCTCCCCGCGTCGCGATGACGACCGCGGTGGCTTCCGTGGCGGCCGTGACGACCGTGGTGGCGACCGTCCCTCGTACCCGCGTCGCGATGACCGTGGTGAGCGTCCGTCCTACCCGCGTCGCGATGACGACCGCGGTGGTTTCCGCGGTGGCCGTGACGACCGTGGTGGGGACCGTCCCTCCTTCCGTCGTGACGACCGTGGTGAGCGTCCGTCCTACCCGCGTCGCGATGACGACCGTGGTGGTTTCCGTGGCGGTCGCGATGACCGTGGTGGGGACCGTCCGTCGTACCCGCGTCGTGACGACCGGGGTGACCGTCCCTCGTACCCGCGCCGGGACGATGACCGTGGTGGTTTCCGTGGTGGCCGTGACGACCGTGGTGGGGACCGTCCGTCGTACCCGCGTCGCGATGACCGGGGTGACCGTCCGTCCTACCCGCGCCGGGATGACGACCGTGGTGGTTTCCGCGGCGGTCGTGACGACCGTGGTGGGGACCGTCCGTCGTACCCGCGTCGTGACGACCGGGGTGAGCGTCCGTCCTACCCGCGCCGGGATGACGACCGTGGTGGCTTCCGTGGCGGTCGTGACGACCGTGGTGGGGACCGTCCGTCGTACGCGCGTCGCGATGACCGGGGTGAGCGTCCGTCCTACCCGCGTCGCGACGACGACCGTGGTGGCTTCCGTGGTGGCCGCGACGACCGTGGTGGCGACCGTCCGTCCTACGGGCGTCGTGACGACCGTGGCGGGGACCGTCCCTCGTACGGCCGGCGTGACGACCGCGGTGGCGACCGTCCCTCCTACCCGCGTCGTGACGACCGGGGCGGCGAGCGCGGTGGCTACCGTGGCGGCCGCGATGACCGCGGTGGTTTCCGTGGTGGCCGCGATGACCGCGGCGGCCGTGAGTTCCGTGCCGACCGTGACCGGGACCCGGTCAAGCGGCTTCCGATCGACGAGGACGTCACCGGCAACGAGATCGACGCCGATGTGCGCCAGGAGCTCCTGAGCCTGCCCAAGGGTCTGGCCGAGGAGGTCTCGCGCAACCTCGTCATGGTGGCCCGGCTGATCGACGAGGACCCCGAGCAGGCGTACGCGTACGCCCGTATCGCCCTGCGCCTGGCCTCCCGTGTCGCCGCCGTCCGCGAAGCCGCCGGCTTCGCCGCGTACGCGACGCAGAAGTACAGCGAGGCCCTCGCCGAGTTCCGTGCCGCCAAGCGGATGACCGGCTCCGTCGAGCTGTGGCCCGTCATGGCCGACTGCGAGCGCGGCCTCGGCCGTCCCGAGCGGGCGCTGGCCATGGCCGGTGAGCCCGAGGTGCAGAAGCTGGACAAGGCCGGCCAGGTCGAGATGCGTCTCGTCGCCGCCGGTGCCCGCCGGGACATGGGTGAGCTCGACGCCGCCATCGTGACCCTGCAGAGCCCGGAGCTGGCGTCCAACACCGTCCAGGCGTGGACCGCGCGCCTGCGGTACGCCTACGCCGACGCCCTGCTGGCCGCCGGCCGTGAGGACGAGGCGCGCGAGTGGTTCGCCAAGACCCTCGAGGCCGACAAGGACGGGGCGACGGACGCCTCCGACCGCCTGGCCGAGATCGACGGCGTGGAGTTCGTGGACGCCGCCACGCCGGAGGAGGACGCGGACCTCGACGACCTCGGTGACGAGGACGACGAGGACGAGGACGCGGCCGAGGTGGCCGCCGCCGAGCGCGCCGCCGACCAGACCGAGTACTACGACGAGGACGACGAGGAGTACGAGCCCGTCGCCGGCTCGGAGGCCGACGTGGACCTCACCGACGAGATCGTGGTCGTCGAGGACGACGAGCGCGAGACCCGCGACAAGGCCTGATGCCGAAAGGAAGGGCGGCACCCCCTCGGGGGTGCCGCCCTTCCGCATGTCCGGAGGAGGGGACCTCGGGTCAGCCCAGGCTGCGCAGGACCAGGCCGGTGGCCGGCTTGGGGCCGAAGGAGGTCGACTTGCGGGGCATCGTCACGCCCTGGCGGGCCAGGTCGCGGACGACCTCCTCGCGCACCGGGTGCAGCAGCACGGCCGTGCCGCCGTGGCGCTCGGCCATCGCGACGGTCGCGGCCGCGTCGTGGATGTACGCGATGTGGTCCGGGGCGTCCGGGACCTGCCACAGGGCGTCCAGCAGGGAGGCGTGCAGCACCGTCGCGTCCAGCCGGCGCCAGGCCTCGGGGCGGTCGCGCCGGACCGTGCGCTCGATCAGGGCCGGATCCGGGTCGGTGACCAGGTGGAAGCTGCCGTCGCCGGTGAGGAGGAAGGCGTTGCCGCGTTCCGAGGCGTCCGCGAGGGCCTCCAGGGCCAGCGGGAGCGGGCCGTCGACCGGGCGGATCCGGAAGGAGCCCTCCGCCTTCGCCAGGGCTTCGGAGAGGGGCAGGCGGCGCAGCATCCGGTGGATGGCGCGGACCTGGAGGGGGTAGCGGGCGGTGTCCACGAGGAGGACCAGGCCGAAGTCCCAGGGGGTCGGCGAGCCGTGCTCCTCCTGGAGGCGCAGGTACGTCGCCCAGCGGTGGTGGCCGTCGGCGATGAGGGCCTGGCGGTGGGCCAGGTCGGCGGTGACGACGGCCAGCTCGGCGGGGTCGGTGACGGACCACAGGCTGTGGCGGAACCCGTCCTCGGTGACCGTCGACAGGAGGGGCTCGCGGGCCGCGGTGGCTTCGACGACCGCGTCCGCGCCGGCGCCCGGGCCGTCGCCGCGGTAGGTGAGGAGGAGGGGTTCGAGATTGGCCGAAGTCGCGCGCATCAGGCCCGCGCGGTCGGTGACCACGTCCGGCATCACGTCCTCGTGCGGCAGGACGATGCCGTCCTCGGCCGTGGACAGGGCCAGGGCGCCGATGATGCCGCGCTGCAGCAGGCCGGCCCGGCGCTGCTCGTACACGTAGAGCGCGGGCTGCGGGTCGGCGCTGAGGACGCCCTCGGCGAGCCAGTCGCTCAGGGTCCGGGCGGCCTGCTCGTTGCGGGCGGCCGGGGTGCCGGCCTGGGGCAGGATGAGCCGGACGATGTTGTGCGGGTCGGCGGACTCGAGGTAGTCGACTCCGTCGGGGCGTACGACCACGTCGTACGGCGGCGAGGTCACCGCGGCGAGGCTGCCGACGCGCTCCGGGACGTAACGCAGTCCGTGGAAGGGGGTCAGGCGCAGCCCGTGCTCCGCGTTGCCAGGTGTGGTCATTGGTGCATGGTAAGACCCGTCTCGCGATACGGGATGGCCGGGGGAGTGACGGGGTAGTGCAAACTCGGACAAGATCGATCGTGCGAAGTGAAGCACCGCAAGTGTCCCGAGCGTTTCGATAACGGTTATTGAGGAGCGGCCAGATGACCCGGCAGAGCAGGACCAGTCCCGCGCGTAGTGAGCGGAGTCTGCACCAGGCGTACGACACGGCCCTGCTGGACCTGGACGGGGTGGTGTACGCGGGCGGGCACGCCATCGCGCACGCGGTGGAGTCCCTGGCCGCGGCCCGGGCCGACGGGATGCACCTGGCGTACGTCACCAACAACGCGCTGCGGACGCCGGAGGCGGTCGCGGAGCACCTGTGCGAGCTGGGGATCCCGACCGAGGCGAGCGAGGTGATCACCTCGGCGCAGGCGGTGGCCCGGCTGATCGCGGAGCAGGTGGAGCCGGGTGCCAAGGTGCTGGTGATCGGCGGGGAGGGGCTGCGGGTCGCGCTGCGCGAGCGCGGGCTGGTGCCCGTGGAGTCCGCCGACGAGGAGGGGCTCGCGGCGGTGGTCCAGGGCTACGGCGGGCCCGGCCTGGAGTGGGGGCGTTTCGCGGAGGCGGCGTACGCGGTCAACCGCGGGGTGCCGTGGTTCGCGTCGAACACGGACCTGACGATCCCGGGGGCGCGGGGGATCGGCCCGGGCAACGGGGCGGCCGTGGAGGTCGTACGGATCGCCACGGGCGCGGACCCGCAGGTGGCGGGCAAGCCGCTGCCGCCGATGCACCGGGAGACCGTGCTGCGGACGGGTGCGCGGCGGCCGCTGGTGGTCGGGGACCGGCTGGACACCGACATCGAGGGCGCGTTCAACGGGGACGTGGACTCCCTGCTGGTGCTGACCGGGGTCACGGACGCCGGGCAGCTGCTGCGGGCCGAGCTCCGGCACCGGCCCACGTACGTGGACCGGGACCTGCGCGGGCTGCTGACCGGGCAGCCTGAGGTGGTGGAGCGGGACGGGGCCTGGCGCTGCGGCGGCTGGAGCGCGGCCGACGCGGGCGGGCACCTGGAGCTGTCCCGCGCCGGCGACGGGGAGGCCGATCCGCTCGACGGGCTGCGGGCGGCGTGCGCGGCGGCCTGGTCGGCGGCCGGGGACGGGGCCTACCGGGGCGACGTGGAGAAGGCCCTGGGGGCGCTCGGGTGGTGAGCGGGGGGCGCTCGGCCGTACGGGGGATCATTCCCGGCGCAGGGTAGGCTAACCTAACCTTCGTGTTGGCTGAGAGTCCCCCCGAAACCGAGCCCGGCGCACCCGCGCCCGTGCCCGCCGTCGCCCGCCCGGGCCACGGCAGGCGCACCGCCGGTCTGCTGATCGCCCTCGCCGTGCTGGCCCTCGTCGCGGTGGCGAGCATCGCCGTCGGCGCCAAGGCCATGCCGCTCGGCGACGTCTGGCACGGCCTGTTCCACTACAGCGGCACCACCAACGACGTGGTCGTGCGGGACCTGCGGGTCCCGCGCACCGTCCTGGGGGTGATGGTCGGGCTCGGACTCGGCCTCTCCGGCGCGGTGATGCAGGCCCTGACCCGCAACCCGCTGGCCGAACCCGGCATCCTCGGCGTCAACGCCGGCGCCGCGGCCGCCGTGGTCTCCGCGATCAGCTTCCTCGGGGCGAGCACGCTGACCGAGTTCGTCTGGTGGGCCTTCCTCGGCGCCGCCGTCGTATCCGCCCTGGTCTACGTCCTCGGGGGCAGCCGCAGCGCCACCCCGGTGCGCCTCGCGCTCGCCGGTACGGCGGCCAGCGCCGCGCTCGTCGGCTACATCAACGCCGTCCAGCTGATGGACAGCAAGGCCCTGGACAAGCTCCGCTTCTGGACGGTGGGTTCGCTGGCCTCGGCCAGCATGGACACCGTCCGCCAGGTGGCCCCCTTCCTGCTGGCCGGCGCCCTGCTCGCCCTGCTGCTGGGCCGGCCGCTCAACGCGATGGCCATGGGCGACGACACCGCCCGGGCGCTGGGCGCGCACCTGACGCGGACCCGGATCGCGGCGATGGCCGCCATCACCCTGCTGTGCGGGGCCGCGACCGCCGCCTGCGGGCCGATCGTCTTCGTCGGGCTGATGATCCCGCACCTCGCGCGCCTGATCACCGGTCCCGACATGCGCTGGGTGCTCGCCTACTCGGCCGTCCTCTCGCCGGTGCTGCTGCTCGGCGCCGACGTGGTCGGACGGGTCGTCACCCGGCCCGGTGAGCTCCAGGTCGGCATCGTCACCGCGCTCGTCGGCGGCCCCGTCTTCATCCACCTGGTCCGGCGCAAGAGGATGGCCCAGCTGTGAGCGACACCCGCATCCGCAAGGCCGCCCGGCCGCGCACCCTGCGCGGCCCCGCCGCCACCTCGCTGCGCGTCGAGCCGCGCGCCCTGCTGGCCGGGCTGCTGCTGGTCGCGGCGGCGCTGGTGCTGGCCGTCGTCCTGATCGGCACCGGCGACTTCGAGATCGCGCCCGGGGACGTGGTCCGGACCCTGCTGGGCGACGGCGCCCCCGCCGACGACTTCATCGTCAACGACCTGCGGCTGCCGCGGGTCCTCGTCGCGATCCTGGTCGGCGCGGCCCTCGGCATGTCCGGGTCGGTCTTCCAGTCCGTCTCGCGCAACCCGCTCGGCTCGCCCGACCTGCTCGGCTTCGGGTACGGCTCGGCGGTCGGCGCGCTCGTCGTCATCACCGTGTTCAAGGGCGGGGCGAACGAGGTCGCGCTGGGCGCCGTCGTCGGCGGCGTGCTCACCGGCGCCGTGGTGTACCTCCTCGCGTACAAGAAGGGGATCCACGGGTACCGGCTGGTGCTGGTCGGCATCGGCGCCTCGGCCGTCCTCGTCGCCGTCATCCAGTACCTGATCGCCAAGGCCCAGCTGATCGAGGCGACCCGGGCCATGGTCTGGCTGACCGGCTCGCTGGCCGGCCGGGACTGGGCGCAGGTGTGGCCGCTGCTGGCCACCTGCGGGGTGCTGTTCCCGCTGGTCCTCGGGCAGAGCCGGGCCCTGCGGGTGATCGAGATGGGCGACGACGCCGCGTACGCCCTGGGCGTGCCGGTGGAGCGGACCCGGATGCTGCTGATGCTGGCGGCGGTCCTGCTGACCACGGCGGCCGCGGCCGCCGCCGGGCCGATCAGCTTCGTGGCGCTGGCCGCGCCGCAGCTGGCCCGGCGGCTGACCCGTTCGCCCGGGTCGAACCTGCTGACCGGCGCGCTGATGGGCACCGTCCTGCTGCTGGCCTCCGACCTGGCCTCGCAGCGGGCCTTCGGCGCGGACCAGCTGCCGGTGGGCGTGGTCACCGGCCTGGTCGGCGGGGTCTACCTGCTGTGGCTGCTCGTCATGGAACGCAAGGCGGGACGGGTATGACCGGAACGACGTACACGACGTACACGACGCACGCGGTGGACCAGCCGCACACCCACGGGCACGGCCCGGCCGACACGAGGAGTACCCAGGTGCAGAGGCTGACCGCGGAGAACGTCACCCTCGGATACGACCAGCGGGTCATCGCCGAGAACCTCTCGGTGGAGATCCCCGACCACTCGTTCACGGTCATCGTCGGCCCCAACGCCTGCGGCAAGTCCACGCTGCTGCGCGCCCTGTCACGGATGCTGAAGCCCACCGCCGGCCGGGTGCTGCTCGACGGGCGGGCCATCACCTCGACGCCCGCCAAGCAGGTGGCCCGCACCCTGGGGCTGCTCCCGCAGTCCTCGGTGGCGCCCGACGGGATCACCGTCGCCGACCTGGTCGCCCGCGGCCGGTACCCGCACCAGGGGCTGCTGCGGCAGTGGTCGGCGCAGGACGAGCGGATCGTCCTGGAGTCGATGGCCTCGACCGGGGTCGCCGAACTCGCCGACCGGGCCGTGGACGAGCTGTCGGGCGGGCAGCGCCAGCGGGTGTGGATCGCGATGGCGCTGGCCCAGCAGACCCCGCTGCTGCTCCTGGACGAGCCGACGACCTACCTGGACATCCAGCACCAGCTGGAGGTCCTGGACCTGTGCGCCCAGCTGCACGAGGAGCAGGGCCGGACGCTGGTGGCGGTGCTGCACGACCTCAACCAGGCGGCCCGCTACGCCACCCACCTGATCGCCCTGCGCGGCGGGGTGGTCGTCGCCGAGGGGCCGCCGTCCGAGGTGGTCACGGCCGGGCTGGTGGAGGAGGTGTTCGGGGTGCCCTGCCGGGTCATCGACGACCCGGAGACCGGCACCCCGCTGGTGGTCCCGTCCGCCCGGCGGGCCCGGGCGAAGGCCGCCGTCTAGAGGAGGCTCTTGAGGCGCAGGAGGTCGCGGAAGCCGGCCTCCAGGCGGACCCGGCCCGAGGCCCAGGCCTTGGCGAACTTCAGCTGCCCGTCGACGAGGGCGAGCAGGTCGTCCCCCGACATCGCGAGGCGGATCTCGGCCTTGCCGCGCGGCGGGCCCGGGGTGAGGGCGTCCACCCGGATCCGGCCGCCGTCGAGGCTGCCGGCGAAGGTCACGTCGAGGTCGGTGATGTGGCAGCTCAGGGAGCGGTCGAGGGCGGCCGCGCCGCGCACGTCGCCGTCGGCCCCCGAGAGGTTGTCGGAGAGTCGGTCGAGTGCCGCGCGGCACTCCTGGATCGTAGCCATGGTGTCCCGACCGTACCGCAGAGCCGCGCGTGGCACGGGCGGTGCTTCGGGGTAGCGTCGGGGGCATGACCGACGAAGTGTCCGGGAGCGTGCCGGACGTCCCCCAGGAGCCCGTCACGGAGCCCGTCACGGAGCCCGCGGACGGACACGCGGACGGGCTCGCGGACGGGGCCGACGCGCCCGCCGGGCCCGCGCCGCTGGGCCTCGTGCGCACCCCCACCGGGCACCCCGGGGTCGACGCGCACCTGGAGCGGCTCGCGGACGCGGACCACCTGGCGGCGGACGGACACGTCGAGGTGTACGAGGATGTGCACAGGGGACTGCGCGAGGCGCTCGCCGCGCTGGACGCGCAGCCCGTCCCCGGACCGTACGAAAACAGGAGCTGAACCGAACGTGGCAGGAGTGGCACGCCGCCGCCTGGACGCCGAACTGGTACGCCGCAGCATGGCCCGCTCGCGGGAGCACGCGGCCCAGCTGATCGCCGCGGGCCGGGTGACCGTGGGCGGCACCACCGCGACCAAGCCGGCCACCCAGGTCGAGACCAGCGCGGCCCTCGTCGTCCTCAAGGACGACAGCGACCCCGACTACGTCTCCCGGGGCGGTCACAAGCTGGCCGGCGCCCTCGCGGCCTTCCGGCCGCAGGGGCTGGCCGTCGAGGGCCGCCGGGCGCTGGACGCGGGCGCCTCCACCGGGGGCTTCACCGACGTGCTGCTGCGCGCGGGCGTGGCCCACGTCGTCGCCGTGGACGTCGGCTACGGGCAGCTGGCCTGGTCGCTGCAGAGCGACGAGCGGGTGACCGTCAAGGACCGGACGAACGTGCGCGAGCTGACGGTCGAACTGATCGACGGCGTCCCCGTGGACCTGGTCGTCGGTGACCTGTCGTTCATCTCGATCGGCCTGGTGCTGCCCGCCCTGGTGCGGTGCACGGCGCCGGGCGCCGACCTGGTGCTGATGGTCAAGCCGCAGTTCGAGGTGGGCAAGGAACGGCTCGGCAGCGGCGGCGTGGTGCGCAGCCCCGAGCTGCGGGCCGAGGCCGTGCGGGAGGTCGCCGCCCAGGCGTGGAAGCTGGGGCTGGGCGTGCTGGGGGTCACCGCGAGTCCGCTGCCCGGGCCGTCGGGGAACGTCGAGTACTTTCTGTGGCTTCGGGCGGGGGCACCGGCACTCGACCCGGGGGATGTCGACCGTGCAGTGGCGGAGGGGCCTCAGTGACAGATTCGTCGTCGTCAGCGTCAGAGCGTTCAACGAATTCAACGGGGGCGGGGGAGCCGGAAGGGCCGCGCACGGTCTTCCTGGTCGCCCACACCGGGCGGCCGGCGGCCATACGCAGCGCCGAGCTGGTGGTGCTGGGCCTGCTGAAGTCGGGGATCGGGGTGCGGGTGCTCGCGCACGAGGCGCGGGACATGCCGCTGCCGCCCGAGGTGGAGCTGGTGGGGGAGTGCACGCCCGAGGTGCTGGCCGGGTGCGAGCTGCTGATCGTGCTGGGCGGGGACGGCACCCTGCTGCGCGGGGCGGAGTTCGCGCGCGGGTCGGGGGTGCCGATGCTTGGCGTCAACCTGGGGCGGGTCGGCTTCCTCGCCGAGGCCGAGCGCGACGACCTGGACCGGGTCGTGGACCGGGTGGTGCGCCGGGCGTACGAGGTCGAGGAGCGGATGACCCTCGACGTCCTCGTACGGACCAACGGTGACGTGGTCCACCGGGACTGGGCGCTGAACGAGGCCGCCGTCCAGAAGGTGTCCGCCGAGCGGATGCTGGAGGTGGTCCTGGAGATCGACGGGCGCCCGGTGACCGGGTTCGGGTGCGACGGCATCGTCTGCGCGACGCCGACCGGCTCGACCGCGTACGCCTTCTCGGCGGGCGGCCCCGTGGTGTGGCCGGAGGTGGAGGCGCTGCTGATGGTGCCGATCAGCGCGCACGCGCTGTTCGCCAAGCCGCTGGTCACCTCGCCGGACTCGGTGCTGGCGGTGGAGGTGCAGACCGGGACCCAGCACGGGGTGCTGTGGTGCGACGGCCGGCGGACCCTGGAGCTGCCCGCCGGGGCTCGGGTGGAGGTGCGGCGCGGGACGGTGCCGGTGCGGCTCGCCCGGCTGCACCACGCGTCCTTCACGGACCGGCTCGTGGCCAAGTTCGCGCTCCCGGTGTCGGGTTGGCGCGGCGCACCGCACTGAAGGCCGCCGCAGACCTGCTATTAGCACACCCGTTCGGAAAACTCCGGGCGGGTGAGGTCACATGGCACCCGCGAAACCTCGGTATGGTCGTCCCGTGCTTGAGGAGATGCGGATACGGTCACTCGGGGTCATCGACGACGCGGTGGTCGAGCTGTCGCCCGGTTTCACCGCGGTGACCGGCGAGACCGGCGCGGGCAAGACGATGGTCGTCACCAGCCTCGGGCTGCTGCTCGGCGGCCGCGCCGACCCGGCCCTGGTGCGGATCGGCGCCAAGGCCGCCGTGGTCGAGGGCCGCGTCGTGCTGCGCCCGGACGCGGCCGCCGCCGTGCGCGCCGAGGAGGCCGGGGCCGAGCTCGACGAGGGCGCCCTGCTGATCAGCCGGACCGTGTCCGCCGAGGGCCGCTCGCGCGCCCACGTCGGCGGCCGCTCGGTACCCGTCGGCCTGCTCTCCGAGCTCGCCGACGACCTGGTCGCCGTCCACGGGCAGACCGACCAGCAGGGCCTGCTGCGGCCCGCCCGCCAGCGCCAGGCCCTCGACCGGTACGCCGGCGACGCCGTCGCCGTCCCCCTGGAGAAGTACGCCGGCGCGTACCGGCGGCTGCGCGCCGTCTCCGCCCAGCTGGACACCCTCACCACCCGCGCCCGCGAACGGGCGCAGGAGGCCGACCTGCTGCGCTTCGGCCTGGACGAGGTCGCCGCCGTCGAGCCGCTCCCCGGCGAGGACGCCGAACTGGCGGCCGAGGCCGAACGGCTCGGGCACGCCGAATCCCTCGCCTCCGCCGCGCAGGCCGCCCACGCGGCCCTCGCCGGCGACGTCGAGGACCCCGAGGGCGTCGACGCCAACACCCTCGTCGCCGGCGCGCACCGCGCCCTGGAGGCCGTGCGCTCCCACGACCCGGTGCTCGGCGGCCTCGCCGACCGGATCGCCGAGCTCGGCATCCTGCTCGGCGACGTGGCCGGCGAGCTCGCCGGGTACGCCGACGACCTGGACGCCGACCCCCTGCGGCTGGCCGCCGTGGAGGAACGGCGGGCGGCGCTCACCCAGCTGACCCGCAAGTACGGGGACTCCGTCGACTCCGTCCTCGAATGGGCCCAGAAGGGCTCCGCGCGGCTGCTGGAGCTCGACGGGGACGACGAGCGGATCGAGGAGCTCACCGCCGAACGGGACGCGCTGCGCGCCGAACTGTCGCAGCTGGCCCAGGCGCTGACCGACGCCCGCGCGGAGGCCGCCGAACGCTTCGCCTCCGCCGTCACCGCCGAACTGGCCTCCCTGGCGATGCCGCACGCCCGCGTGACCATCGACATCCGCCAGACCGAGGACCCCGACGGCGTCGAGGTCGGCGGCCGCCCGGTCGCGTACGGGCCCGCCGGGGCCGACGAGGTCGAGCTGCTGCTCGCCCCGCACCCCGGCGCCCAGCCCCGGCCGATCGCCAAGGGCGCCTCCGGCGGCGAGCTCTCCCGGGTCATGCTGGCCGTCGAGGTCGTCTTCGCCGGCACCACCCCCGTGCCCACGTACCTCTTCGACGAGGTCGACGCGGGCGTGGGCGGCAAGGCGGCCGTCGAGATCGGCCGGCGGCTGGCCAAGCTCGCCAAGACCGCCCAGGTCGTCGTCGTCACCCACCTGCCCCAGGTGGCGGCCTTCGCGGACCGGCAGCTGCTGGTCGAGAAGACCGTCGACGGATCGGTGACCCGCTCCGGGGTCACGGTCCTGGAGGGCGAGGACCGGATCCGGGAACTCTCCCGGATGCTCGCCGGCCAGGAGGACTCGCAGACGGCCCGCGCCCACGCCGAGGAACTCCTCGCGGCGGCCCGGGCGGACGGCTGAGGAACCGGGACGTTAGCCCGTGTGGGTGAGGCTGGGGGGCGCACTGCGGTATCCCGCACGGGATCCGCACCCGTATGGTCCCGGAACGCGCGTACGGACTGGCATCCTGGGCGACGACTCTGCCTCCTCACCCTGGAGCCCCGGCCCGTGAGCAGCTCCCCGGCTTCGCTGCCGCCGCCCGTCCTGCCGTACGGGCGGCCCCCGCTGCGCGCCGTCCAGGTCCTCGGCGGCGCGGGCGCGGGCAGCAGCGCCCACGTGCGCTCCCTCACCACGGGGCTCGCGGCCCGCGGGGTGAGCGTCACCGTGTGCGCCCCCGTCGCCGCCGAGGGGGAGTACGACTTCACCGGCGCCGGCGCGGAGTTCACCCCCGACGCGGGCAGCGCCCTGCGGGCCGCCTGCGCCGGGGCGGACGTGGTGCACGCCCACGGCGTCCGCGCCGGGATGCGGGCCGCCCTCGCCCTGCGGGGCCGCGGCCGGCGCGCCCCGCTGGTGGTCACCTGGCACGGCGCCGCCCCCGACGTGGGCCCGCTGGGCCGCTTCGGCGGCCTGCTGGAACGTCACGTGGCCCGCGCCGCGGCGGTGGTCCTCGGCGCCTCCTCCGACCAGGTCGACCACGCCCGCCTGCGCGGTGCACGCGACGCCCGCCTCGCGGCGGTCGCCGTCCCCGCCGCCCCGGCCCGGCCCGACACGGGCAAGACCCGGGCCGAACTGGGCGTGGTGGAACGCCCCCTGGTCATCGCGGTCGGCAGCCTGGTGGCCCGCCGCGGCTACTCGTTCCTGCTGGACGCCGCCCGCAGCTGGCGGGACCTGGAGCCGGCCCCGCTGCTGCTGATCGCGGGGGAGGGCCCCCTGCGCCCGGAGCTGGCCCGCCGCATCGAAACGGAGAACCTCCCGGTGCGCCTCCTGGGCCGCCGCCGCGACGCCGACCGGCTGCTGGCGGCGGCCGACGTGGCCGTCCTCCCCAGCCGCTGGGAGGGCCGCTCCCTGCTGGCGCAGGAGGCCCTGCGGGCCGGGGTCGCCCTGGTGGCGACGGAAGTCGGCGGAGTCCCGGAACTCGTCGGCGACGCGGCGGTCCTGGTCCCGTACGGCGACGCGACCGCCCTGGCGGCCGCGGTGGCCACCCTCCTCGACGACCCGGACCGCCGAGCCGCCCTCGCCGTCGCCGGCCGCGCCCAGGCGGCGACCTGGCCGTCGGAGGACGACACGGTGGCCCAGATCCTCTCGGTCTACGACGAACTGATGGAACGCCAACGCCCCTGACCCCGCCGGAGTACCGCCCCATGGCCGACCGCACGGCTTCGATCACCGCCTACTGGAACGCCGCCGCGGCGGCCTTCGACGACGAGCCCGACCACGGACTACGGGACGACCACACGCGTGCCGCATGGTCCGCACTCCTGAGCTCCTGGATGCCCTCCGCCCCGTCCGACGTCCTCGACGTCGGCTGCGGCACGGGGTCGCTCTCTCTGCTGCTGGCCGAGGCCGGACACCGGGTGACCGGAGTCGACGTCGCCCTGCGCATGATCGAACAGGCCCGCCTGAAGTTCGGCACCGCCGGCCTCGAAGCCTGCTTCCTGGTCGGTGACGCCATGAAGCCTCCGACGCCGGGAGGGCGCTTCGACGCGCTGCTGTCCCGGCACCTGATGTGGACACTGCCCGATCCGGAGGCCGCGCTGCGCGAGTGGGTGACCCGGCTGCGTCCGGGAGGACGGCTGGTGCTGGTCGAGGGCCGGTGGCGGGAGGCCGACCAGAGCGACGTCCCGTACGTGCCCGGCGCCGCATCACTGCCGTGGAACGGCGGGATCCGCGCCGAAGCCCTGGCCGCGGTCGTACGTCCGTTCGTCTCCGGCCTCCACGTCGAGCCGCTCAGCGGCAACCCGGCCCTTTGGGGCGGCGAGGTGGACGACGAACGCTACGCGCTGATCGCCGACCTGTGACGCCTCCCCGACCCCCAGGACGCGGTACCGGCCCCGGACGGCGGCCGGACGCCGGGACGAGAGGAGCGCGTGGCGATCCGGGGCGCCCCCTCACGACGCCGGTGAGGCGTGCCTTCGTGCGCGGAGGGCCAGGCTCAGGGACAGGACCGTTTCCGGGTCGTCCAGGTCCGTGCCCAGCAGCTCCGAGATGCGGGCCAGGCGGTTGTACAGGGTCTGGCGGTTCAGGTGCAGCTCCCGGGCCGTCTCCGCCTTGCGCCCCGCGTGGGCCAGGTACGTCTCCAGGGTGGGCAGCAGCGGCGGCCGGGACGTGGCGTCGTGGGTGCGCAGGGCGCCGATCGCCCGGTCCACGAACGCCGCCAGGTCCGGGTGCTCCCGCAGCCGCCACAGCAGCAGGTCGATGTCCAGGCGCCGGGCGTCGTACCAGGGCCGGGCCGGCAGGCCGTGCGCGGCGGTGGCCGTCTCCGCCGCGTGCCGCAGGCCCGCCGAGGCCGCCGCCCAGCTGCCCGAGACGCCGACCACCACCACCGGCGGGGCCCCGGCCCGGTCGAGGCCGGCCCGTTCCACCCCGGCCCGCAGCGCGGCGGCGACCCGGTCGGCGACGGCCGTGCGCTCCGACTCCGCCCGCAGCGACACCAGCAGCGGCACCCGTCCTTCCACCGGGCGCACGCCCAGCAGCACCGGCACCCCGACCGAGGACAGCTCCTCCTGCACCGCCCGGGCCAGCACCGACCAGTTCCCGGACGGGACCAGCTCCGAGGACAGCCGCATGACCAGGGGCAGCAGCGGCCCGCCCCCGGGCCGGAAGCCCAGGACCTTCGCCTGCGCCGGGGCGTCCTCCGCCGAGATCCGCCCCTCCGCCAGGTCCGTCAGGAAGTCGCCCCGGCCGCGCGCGGCGAGCTCCTCCTCCTGCCGGGCCTGCATCAGGACCACCGCCAGCACCCCCGCCGTCCGCTCGGCCGCCATCCGGTGGACCGGGAGCAGCGGCGCCGAGACCCCCACCAGCACGACCCGCGCCCGCACCGAGCCCGTCCCGTGGCCACCGCCCGGCACGTCGACCACCACCGCGTTCGCCGGCGGCTCGGCCGCCCGCTGTCCCCGCAGCCCCTCCCACACCTGGAGCGGATCGGCCGCGGCCTCCCCGGCCACCGGCCCGGCAGCGTAGAGCAGTTGGCCGTCCGGGGTCTCCAGGAAGACCGGGTTGGCGGTGAAGTCGGCCAGGATGCGCAGTACCTGCGGGATCCCGCCGCCCCCCAACAGGGCCTCCGTGCACCGCCGGTGGACCTCCTCGGCCCGCTGGAGGAGTGCGTAGTGGTGGTTGACGATCTCGGTGTGGATCTCCTCCGTCACGGCGACGAAGGGGACTTCCCGGTGCAGCTGGACCAGCGGCAGCCCGGCCGTCCGCGCGGTCTCCACCAGGGTCGCCGGGAGCCGGGTGAAGCGGGGCCCGAGCTCCACGACCAGCGCGGCGATGCCCCGGTCCGCGAGACGTCGTACGAAGGCGCGCTGCTCGGCGGGCCGGGTGCCCAGCCCCAGCCCCGTGGTCAGCAGCAGCTCGCCGCCCTTGAGCAGCGACGCGATGTTCGGCACCTCGCCCGCGTGCACCCAGCGCACGGTCCGCCCGAGACGGTCGGCGCATGCCACCACCTCCGGCAGTCCGCTGCGCAGTCCCGGCAGCTCCAGCGCCCGCTGAACGGTGATCCCGCCCTGGTTGTCCATATCGCGGGACGCTACCGGCCGCCCTGTTGCGAGGACATCACCGGGTGGCTACGGAGTCCGTCATGTCCCCCCGTCGGACCGACAACTCGTCGTTCCGCCAAGGCGATTATCGGACCGCGTGCCGATTGTGGCGTGCGTCACGCGGGTGCAGAGTGACGGCCTCGCGAACGCCCTCCCGACAGGAACGAGGACGACCCCATGAGCAGAGCCGGCGCCACACCCCCGCCCACCGCCCCCGGGGCACCGGGCGCACCCCCCGTCCAGCGTCTCAAGGCCAACTCCGTAGGCCTCGTCGGCGTGGTCTTCATGGCCGTCGCGACCGCCGCGCCGATCACCGCGATGACCGGCAACCTCCCCATCGCCGTCGGCTTCGGCAACGGCACCGGCGCCCCTGCGGGCTACCTCTTCGCCACCCTCGTCCTGACCGTCTTCGCCGTCGGCTACGTCGCGATGGCCAAGCGGATCACCGCCGCCGGCGCCTTCTACGGCTACATCTCGCACGGCCTCGGCCGGATCGCCGGCATGGCCTCCGGGATGCTCGCCGTCCTCGCCTACGTGGTCTTCGAGGCCTCCATCGTCGGCGTCTTCTCCTACTTCGCCCAGACCACCGTCCACGACCAGCTCGGCGTCGACCTGCCCTGGATCCTCTACGCGGCCGCGATGCTCGCCGTCACCGCCGTCCTCGCCCACTTCGACATCAACCTCACCGCCAAGGCCCTCGGGGTGATGCTCGTCGCGGAGATCGCCGTCCTCTTCGCGGTGGCCACCGCCGTTCTGGTGGCCGGCGGCGGCCCCGACGGGATCCCCGTCGAGCCCGTCAATCCGAAGAACGCCTTCACCGGCACCTCCGCCGGCCTCGGCCTCTTCTTCGCCTTCTGGTCCTGGGTCGGCTTCGAGTCCACCGCCATGTACGGGGAGGAGTCCCGCGACCCCAAGCGGGTCATCCCCCGGGCCACCCTCGTCTCCGTCGTCGGCGTCGGCCTCTTCTACATCTACGTCTCCTGGATGACCATCGCCGGCAACGGCCTGGCGAAGTCCGTCGAGCTGTCCGCCTCCGCCAGCCCTCTCGACCTGTTCTTCGCCCCCGCCCACCAGTTCATCGGGGCCTGGGCCGTCGACGCCTTCCAGTGGCTGCTGCTCACCGGCTCCTTCGCCTGCGGGATGGCCTTCCACCAGTGCGCCGCCCGCTACCTCTACGCCATCGGCCGCGAGGGCTTCCTGCACCCCGCCCTCGGCCGCACCCACCCCCGGCACGGCTCCCCGTACCTCTCCTCCGTCGTCCAGACCGTCATCGCCACCGCCCTGGTCGCCGGCTTCTGGCTCACCGGCCAGGACCCCTACCTGCACCTCTACACCCTGCTCGCGATCCTCGGCACGATGGCCATCCTGATCGTGCAGACCCTGTGCTCCTTCGCGGTCATCGGCTACTTCCGCCGCAACCACCCCGAGGACCGGCACTGGTTCAAGACCTTCACCGCCCCGCTGCTCGGCGGGATCGGGATGACCGCCGTCGTGGTCCTGCTCGTCCTCAACATGCAGACCGCGGCCGGAGCCGCCGCCGGCTCCCTCTTCTTCAAGCTGATCCCCTGGATCGTCGGCGCCGTCTTCTTCGGCGGCCTCGGCCTGGGCCTCTGGCTCAAGCGGAAGGCCCCCGAACGCTACGAGATCATCGGCCGGATCGTCCTGGAGGACGCCGCCGAGCGCACCGGCGAACCCGCCCCGTCCGACCCCGCCGCCGCGACGACCGTCTGAGGAGCCCCGCCATGGCCCGTACGCCGCTCATGCACGCCCTGCGCCGGATCGCCGCCGACCACGCAGCCGCCCGCCGGCTCGGCCTGCCCGTGGCCGAGGTGCGCGGCTCCTCCCGCCGTGAACTCCTCGCCCGGGCCGCCGCCCTCGGCCTCACCGCCGCACTGGCCCCCGCCACCCTCGCCCGCGCCGCCACCCCCGCCCCCGACCCCGCGCCCGCCAAGAGACCCTCGGGCCCCGTCCGCGTCGCCGTCGTCGGCGCCGGCATCTCCGGCCTCACCGCCGCCCTCACCCTCCAGGACGCCGGCATCCCCTGCACCCTCTACGAGGCCAACCCGGACCGCGTCGGCGGCCGCATGTGGACCCAGCGCGACCACTGGGCGTACGGGCAGACCTCCGAGATCGGCGGCGAGCTCGTCGACACCGGCCACAAGAAGATCCAGGAACTGTGCCGCCGCTTCGGCCTCCCCCTGGAGGACTTCCTCGGCGGCGGACCCAACGGGGCCGAGGAAGTCCTCTGGTTCAACGGGACGTACTACTCCCGCACCCAGGCCGACGAGGACTTCAAGGCCGTCTACCAGGCCCTGCGCCGCGACCTCCAGCAAGCCGGCGAGGTCTCCTGGAACTCCTCCACACCCGCCGGCACGGCCCTCGACGACATGACCCTGTACGAGTGGATCGAGACCCGGATCCCCGGCGGCCACCAGTCGCAGCTCGGCCGCTTCGTCGACGTCGCCTACAACGTCGAGTACGGCGCCGACACCCAGCAGCAATCCGCCCTCGCCCTGGTCCTGCTGATGGGCTACCAGCCCAACCCGGGCAACTTCAACGTCTGGGGCCTGTCCAACGAGCGCTACCACGTCGTCGGCGGCAACGACCGCCTCCCCCACGCCATCGCCGCCGCCCTGAACCCCGGCACCCTGGTCATGGGCCGCGCCCTGACCGCCGTACGCGCCAACGCCGACGGCACCCAGACCCTCACCTTCGACGACTCCGGTGCCGTGCGCACCGCCACCGCCGACCACACCGTCCTCTGCCTCCCCCTGCCGGTCCTCCAGCGCCTCGACACCACCCAGGCGGGCTTCGACCCCCTCATGCGCAACCTGCTGCGCGACGCCCGGATGGGCTACTGCACCAAGCTCAACATGCAGTTCACCGCCCGCCCCTGGCGCGGCACCGGCCCCTGGCCCGGGACCTCCGCCGGAGAGTGCTTCACCGACTCCACCGTCCAGCAGACCTGGGACACCACCAAGGTCCAGCCCGGCACCGGCGGCATCCTGCTCCAGTACGGCGGCGGCTCCCTCGCCGGGGCGCTCACCCCGGGCAGCCCCTTCGCCACCGAGGCCGACCCCTACGTCCGCGACCTCGCCGGCCGGGTCCTGACCGGGATCGACTCCTTCTTCCCCGGCACCAAGGCGGTGTGGACGGGCCGCGCCCAGCTCTCCGCCTGGCACCGCAACCCCTACTCCCTGGGCGCCTACTCGTACTGGCCCACCGGCTACCTCCACCGCTACGCCAAGTACGAGGGCACCGCGCAGGGCAACGTCCACATCGGCGGCGAGCACTGCAGCTACGACTTCCAGGGCTTCATGGAGGGCGGCGCCACCGAGGGCGAGCGGGCCGCCCGGGAGGTGATCGCCGCCCTCACCTGAGAAGGGCTCAGACCGGCGGGATGTTGTGGTTGAAGCGGAAGACGTTGTCCGGGTCGTACTCCCGCTTCAGCCGCGCCAGCCGCCGCATGTTGTCGGCGCCCAGCCCGGCCACCACCCGGTCCGCGCCCTCGTCACCGGTGAAGTTCAGGTACACCGCGCCGGTCGACCACGGCTGGACGTCGGCGCGGACGTCCCTGACCCACCGGACCACCCGCTCGTCGTCCGCGGGGTCCTCCCACATCCCGAACGGGTGCACCGCCCACGGCGCGTCCCGGTACGGCACCGGGTAGTCCTCCTTCGCCGCCGCGATCGCCCCGCCCTGCGGCCACACCACGTGCTGGGTGCCGGTCGGCACCGGCATCGAGGCGGCCCGGGCGCAGAACACGTCCACGAACGCGTCGGGCGCCCCGGTCAGGTACTCCGCCGACCAGTAGTTCCGCAGCCCCGGCGGATCGTCGAGCATGCACTGCAGCTCCGCGTACGGGATGGCCGTGACGACCTCCGCCTCGTGCGGGATCGCCAGCAGCGGGCCGGCGAGCCGCCGCAGCTCCTCCTCGGGCCCCGCGTAGGTCACCAGCGCACCGGCCAGCAGCAGCCCGACCAGGTGCGGGGGGACGAACGGCGCGGGCGGCCCGGTCAGGTACAGGGCGCCGCCGCCGGCCTCGTCCGGACCGGACTCGATGACGTCCCGGTACGTGCGGATCACCTCGGGCCCGCGCTCCGGCAGGTAGAAGACCATGGCGATGGACAGGGCCGGCAGCTCGTGCAGCCGCAGCGTCAGCGAGGTGGCGATGCCGAAGTTCCCGCCGCCGCCGTGCAGCCCCCAGAACAGCTCCGGATGCTCCTCGGTCGTGACGTCCAGCAGCTCGCCGTCGGCCGTGACCAGCTCCACGCCCAGCAGGTTGTCCACCGCCAGGCCGAACTTCCGGTCCAGCCAGCCCGTGCCACCGCCGAGGACGAAGCCGCCGACGCCCGTGGTGGAGGCCCGGCCCCCGGTGGTCGCCAGCGCGTACGGCTCGCAGGCCCGGTCCAGGTGGCTCATCGTCGCCCCGCCCCCGACCCGGGCGGCCTTCGCCGCCGGATGGACGGTGACCTCGTGCATCCGGCGCAGGTCCACGACCACCCCGCCGTCGTTCAGGGACATCCCGGCCACGCTGTGCCCGCCGCCGCGCACGGCCACCGGCAGGTCCAGCTCCCGGGCGAAGCGCACCGCCGTGACCACGTCGGCCGTGCTCTCGCACTGGGCGATCACCGCGGGCCTGCGGTCGACCATCGCGTTGAAGACCGTCCGGGCCTCGTCGTACCCGGGGTCGTCGGGGGCGAAGACCTCGCCGGCCAGGTCCTCGCGGAGCGCGGCGAGTGCCGTGCCCGCCTTCGAGAGGGGCGCCATGGCCACCCCTCCTTTCCCCAGAAGGGCATGGGACCCCTCCAGGTTAGGCGGGCACGTCCGCCGCCGCGCGCCGTCAGCCCCCGTACGCCCCGCTCGCCGTCAGCCGCAGCGCGGTGTCGATCAGCGGAACGTGGCTGAAGGCCTGCGGGAAGTTCCCGACCTGGCGCTGGAGCTTGGGGTCCCACTCCTCCGCCAGCAGCCCCAGGTCGTTGCGGAGCGAGAGGAGCTTCTCGAAGAGGCGGCGGGCCTCGTCGACCCGGCCGATCATCGCGAGGTCGTCGGCCATCCAGAAGGAACAGGCCAGGAAGGCGCCCTCGTCCCCCTCCAGGCCGTCCACGCCGGCCTCCTCGCCGGCGGTCGGGTAGCGCAGGATGAACCCGTCCGGGGTGGACAGCTCGCGCTGGATCGCCTCGATGGTGCCGATGACCCGCTTGTCGTCGGGGGGCAGGAAGCCCATCTGCGGGATCAGCAGCAGCGAGGCGTCCAGCTCCCGGGAGCCGTAGGACTGGGTGAAGGTGTTGCGCTCCGGGTCGTAGCCCTTCTCGCACACGTCCGCGTGGATCTCGTCGCGCAGCGCCCGCCAGCGCTCCAGCGGGCCGTCCGCGTCACCGCTCTCGATCAGCTTGATCGTGCGGTCGACGGCCACCCACGCCATCACCTTCGAGTGCACGAAGTGCCGGCGCGGGCCGCGCACCTCCCAGATGCCCTCGTCCGGCTCGTTCCAGTGGATCTCCAGGTAGCGGATCAGCTTGAGCTGGAGCACCGAGGCGTAGTCGTTGCGGGCCAGGCCGGTCATGTGGCCCAGGTGCAGGGCCTCGGTGACCTCGCCGTACACGTCGAGCTGGAGCTGGTGGGCGGCGCCGTTGCCGACGCGCACGGGGGCCGAGTTCTCGTAGCCGGGCAGCCAGTCGAGCTCCGTCTCGCCGAGCTCCCGCTCGCCCGCGATCCCGTACATGATCTGCAGGTTCTCCGGGTCGCCGGCGACCGCGCGCAGCAGCCAGTCCCGCCAGGCCGCGGCCTCGCCGCGGTAGCCGGTGCGCAGGAGGGAGGAGAGGGTGATGGCGGCGTCGCGCAGCCAGGTGTAGCGGTAGTCCCAGTTGCGGACCCCGCCGATCTCCTCCGGCAGGGAGGTGGTCGGCGCGGCGACGATCCCGCCCGTGGGGGCGTACGTCAGCGCCTTGAGGGTGATCAGGGAGCGGATCACCGCCTCCCGGTAGGGCCCGTGGTACGTGCACAGGTCGACCCACTCGCGCCAGAACTCGGTCGTGGCCTCCAGCGCCGCCTCGGCCTCGGGGGCCTGCGGGGCCCCCAGGTGGGAGGGCTGCCAGCTGATGGCGAAGGCCACCCGGTCGCCCGGGGCGACGGTGAAGTCCGAGTAGGTCGTCAGGTCCTTGCCGTAGGTGTCGGCGTCGGCGTCGAGCCACACGGAGTCCGGGCCCGCGACGGCCACGGTCCGGCCCTCCACCTTGTGCACCCAGGGCACGACCCGCCCGTAGCTGAAGCGCATCCGCAGCGCCGAGCGCATCGGGACGCGCCCGCTGACGCCCTCGACGATGCGGATGAGCTGCGGTGCGTGCCCCTCGCGGGGCGGCATGAAGTCGATGACGCGGACGGTCCCGCGCGGGGTGTCCCACTCCGACTCCAGCACCAGCGAGTCGCCCCGGTAGCGGCGGCGGGTCGCCTTGGGCGGCTCCGTCCCCGGCGGGAACGACGGGCCGATCCGCCAGAACCCGTGTTCATCGGTGCCCAGAAGGCTCGCGAAGACGGCATGGGAGTCGAAGCGGGGCAGGCACAGCCAGTCCACCGCTCCGTCCCGGCAGACCAGCGCCGCGGTCTGCATGTCCCCGATCAGTGCGTAATCCTCGATGCGCCCGGACACGTTGCTCTCCAGTCGAACGGCCACGTCCGCCCCGTAGGGCGCTTGCATTGCGCTGTCGCGCGGTCTCCTGTGCGCAGGGATCCCCGCGTCGAGTCCTACATTGCCGGAACCGGCGTTGTTACGCCGTTCGCCGGACTGCTCGGCGGCGATGTGCAGCGGTATCCGAGCAAGTTATGAGCGCACCCTAGTGATCTCCTTAAGTATTGGGACAATGTCACTCGGCCGAACGGGTGACCTGGAGGAACGCGGCCGCCGGACGGCGCCGCGGGGCCGCGGGCCGGGGCGCCGCGCAGCGCGCCCGGAGGCGGACCGTCCCGGGCGCTGATAGGCTGGTACCCCGTGGACCGGTGGTCTGCCTGTGCGAATCAGGAGCCCCGAAACCGCAGCTTCGGCGCCCCCGGAAACGGGAGAAGTCGCCGGACGCACCTCACCTCGCGACCACGGGAGCCCCCTCTTGGCGATGCCGCCCAAATCCATGACGACCAAGCACATCTTCGTCACCGGGGGTGTCGCTTCGTCCCTCGGCAAGGGCCTGACGGCCTCCAGCCTGGGTGCGCTGCTCAAGGCGCGCGGCCTGCGGGTCACGATGCAGAAGCTCGACCCGTACCTGAACGTCGACCCCGGCACGATGAACCCGTTCCAGCACGGTGAGGTGTTCGTCACCAACGACGGCGCCGAGACCGACCTGGACATCGGCCACTACGAGCGCTTCCTCGACGTCGACCTCGACGGCTCGGCCAACGTCACCACCGGCCAGGTCTACTCGCAGGTCATCGCCAAGGAGCGGCGCGGCGAGTACCTCGGTGACACCGTGCAGGTCATCCCGCACATCACCAACGAGATCAAGCACCGCATCCGCCGCATGGCCACCGACGACGTCGACGTGGTCATCACGGAGGTCGGCGGCACGGTCGGCGACATCGAGTCCCTGCCGTTCCTGGAGACCGTCCGCCAGGTCCGCCACGAGGTCGGCCGCGACAACGTCTTCGTCGTGCACATCTCGCTGCTGCCCTACATCGGCCCCTCCGGCGAGCTGAAGACCAAGCCGACCCAGCACTCCGTCGCGGCGCTGCGCAACATCGGCATCCAGCCCGACGCGATCGTGCTGCGCGCCGACCGCGACGTCCCCACCTCCATCAAGCGCAAGATCTCGCTGATGTGCGACGTGGACGAGGCGGCCGTGGTGGCGGCGATCGACGCCAAGTCGATCTACGACATCCCGAAGGTGCTGCACACCGAGGGCCTGGACGCCTACGTCGTCCGCAAGCTCGACCTGCCCTTCCGCGACGTCGACTGGACGGTGTGGGAGGACCTGCTGGACCGCGTCCACAACCCCGACCACGAGGTCAAGGTCGCGCTGGTCGGCAAGTACATCGACCTGCCGGACGCCTACCTGTCGGTGACCGAGGCGCTGCGCGCCGGCGGCTTCGCCAACCGGGCCCGCGTCCAGATCAAGTGGGTCACCTCCGACGACTGCAAGACCCCGGCCGGCGCCGCCGCGCAGCTGTCCGACGTGGACGCGATCTGCGTCCCCGGCGGCTTCGGCGACCGCGGTGTGAACGGCAAGGTCGGCGCGATCACCTACGCCCGCGAGAACAAGATCCCGCTGCTCGGCCTGTGCCTGGGCCTGCAGTGCGTGGTCATCGAGGCCGCGCGCAACCTGGCGGGCATCGAGGAGGCGAACTCCACCGAGTTCGAGCCCTCCACCCCGCACCCGGTCATCTCGACCATGGAGGAGCAGCTGGCCTTCGTCGAGGGCGCGGGCGACCTGGGCGGAACGATGCGCCTGGGCATGTACCCGGCCAAGCTGGCCGAGGGCTCCATCGTGCGCGAGGTCTACGGCGACCAGGCGTACGTGGACGAGCGCCACCGCCACCGCTACGAGGTCAACAACGCCTACCGCGGCGAGCTGGAGAAGAAGGCCGGCCTGGTCTTCTCCGGCACCTCCCCGGACAACAAGCTCGTCGAGTACGTCGAGTACCCGCGCGAGGTGCACCCCTACCTGGTGGCCACCCAGGCCCACCCGGAGCTCCGCTCCCGCCCGACCCGGCCGCACCCGCTGTTCGCGGGCCTGGTCAAGGCCGCGGTGGAGCGCAAGCAGCAGGGCTGACGCTCGGTAACGTAGACGGCCGGGGTACGGATCTTCCGTACCCCGGCCGTCGCGCGTTGTGGGAGGACATCGGCATGGACATCAAGGACACCCCGGAATCCTGGGAGACGCTGTCGACCAGGCGGCCGTTCCAGGGCGCCAAGACGGCGGTGGACTCCGAGGAGGTGCGGATGCCGGACGGGTCCGTGGCCCGGCGCGACTTCCAGGTGCACCCGGGGTCGGTGTGCGTGCTCGCCCTGGACCGGGAGGGGCGGGTGCTGGTGATCAACCAGTACCGGCACCCGGTGCGGCGCAGGCTGTGGGAGCTGCCGGCCGGGCTGCTCGACGTCCCCGGCGAGAACCCGCTGCACGCGGCGCAGCGGGAGCTGTACGAGGAGGCGCACGTCAAGGCGGGGGACTGGCGGGTGCTCGCCGACTTCTACGCCTCGCCGGGCGGCTCCGACGAGGCGGTCCGGATCTTCCTCGCGCGGGACGTGGCGGAGGCGGACGGGGAGCGGTACGCGGAGACGGACTCCGAGGAGGCCGACATGCGGGTGGAGTGGGTGGAGCGGGCCGGTCTCGTCCGGGGCGTCCTCGCCGGCGAGCTCGGGAACGCGGCGCTGGTGACGGGCGTGCTGGCCCTGTCCGCCGCCCTCGCCGGCGACGGCCTCGACGCCCTCCGCCCGGCCGAGGCCCCGTGGCCGGCCCGGCCGTACGAGGCGTAGCCGAGCCTTGGCGGGGCCGCTGCGCGGAGCCGTCTCCGCGCAGCGGTACCCGTGTCCACCCCCGGACGGGATTAGTAGGCCCATCCGCTGATCCGATCGGGCGATCTATGGGCCACGCTCCACACGGCCCGTCGCTCTGCGTGAACTACGCTCAGCAACCCGAAGGCAGGGAGAGGAGCGGATCCGTGGCGGATTTCGTCGGGCGGCGGCGTGAGCTGAAGGAGCTGCGCGAGGACATCGCGCGGACCGGGCTCGACACCCTCTCCGGCCGCAAGGCCAAGTCGCCCCGCGCGCGGGTGCTGCTCGTCGCCGGACGCCCCGGCTCCGGCCGGACCGCCCTCGCCGAGGCCTTCGTGCGGGAGGTGGCCGACGACTACCCCGACGGCCTGGTCCGCGTCCGGCTCACCGCCCCCGGCGGCGAGCCCCTGGAGACCGAGCGGGCCGTCCGCACCCTGCTGGAGGGCCTGGGGGAGCGCACCCCGCCCGGCGCCGGCGAGGACGACCTCAGCGCGGCCCTGCGCGAGACCCTCAGGAACCGGCGGGCGATCCTGCTGCTCGACGACGCCGCCGACCCCCACCAGGTCGACGCCCTGCTCCCCGACACCCCCGAGTGCCTGGTCGTGGTCACCGCCGAGGGCCCCCTCACCGGCATCCCCGACGTCCGCCCCTGCACCCTCGGCGGGCTGGACACCGGCTCCGCCGTCGCCCTGCTCGCCCGGATCATCGGGGACACCCGGATCACCGTCGACCCGACCGCCGCCGAGGACCTCGCCGAGGAGTGCGGGGCCCTGCCCGCCGTGCTCACCCTGGCGGGCGGCTGGCTCGCCACCCACCCCAAGGCCGCCGTCGCCGACCTGGCCAAGCAGCTCCACGAGATGCCCCCGGGCACCTCCGGCCCGCTCGGCCGCGCCTTCCGGATCGTCTACGAGTCCCTCCCGCAGCCCGCCCAGCGCACGGTGCGCCTGCTGCCGCTCGCCCCCGCCGGGATCCTCGACTCGCACACCGCCTCCGCCCTCGCGGGCTGCTCCGTGGCCGCGGCCCAGTCCACCCTGGAGGACTTCGCCCGGCTGGGCCTCGTCCGGCACGACCGGGACGGTCTCTTCCGGCTCCCCGGCTGCCTCGCGCCCTTCCTGCGGGCCCTCCTGGAGTCCAAGGAGCGGCCCGCCGAGGTGCAGCTGGCCCGGGCCCGGATGCTGGAGCGGACCGTGCGCCTGCTGACCTCCTGCCGGGCCGTGGCCGAGCTGCCGGAGGAGGAGGCAGCCGAGGCCAGGGAGGCCCTGGACGGACTCCCGCGCGCCCTCCGCTTCCCCGACCGGCGGGCCGCCGCCACCTGGCTCGACACCCGGCTGCCCGCGCTCACCGCCTCCGCCACCCTGGCCGTGGCCGACGGCGGCCTGGACACCCTGGCCCGCAGACTGGTCTCCGCGCTGGTCCGGGCCCTGGCCGCGCACCGCGGCACCGAGGCCGCCGCCCCCGAGCTGTACGGGCTGCACCGGCTCGTCCTCGGCGTGGCCGAGCGCCGCCACCTGCACCGGGAGCAGGCCGCGGCCCTGCTGAACCTGGCCGACCTGGACGCCGCGACCGGCCGCACCACCGAGGCCCTGGAGCGCTACCGGGCCGCGCTCGCCGCCGGAAAGGCGGCGAAGGACCCGTACGCGACCGGCCGCGCGATGGAATCCGTAGGCGGCGCGTACCAGGAGCTGAGGGACTGGCCGCGGGCCTCCGACTGGTTCGGCCGCGCCCTGGCCCACGCCCATGCCCGCAGCGAGCGCGCGGACGAGGCCCGGCTGTACGGGCGGCTCGGCAACGTGCACACCTACGCGGGCCGCTACGGGGAGGCGCTGCGCAGCTGGCGCGCGGCCGCCGCGGGCTACCGCCGGCTGGCCGATGTCCCGGGCCAGGCAAAGGCGTTGAGCGAGATGGCGCGCGTCCAGGAGTACGCCGGACGGCCCGAGGAATCGCTGCACACCTGCCGTGAGGCGATCGAGCTCGCACGCCGCGGCGGGGACGTGCGGCTGCAGGCCGCGCTGCAGGTCCGGCTGGCCGACACGCTGGACCGGCTCGGCGACCCGGCGGCCGCCCGGCTGCACCGGTCGGCGGCCGACAGATTGCTGGGAGATGACCCCGCAGCCTGCGAAATCCGCAGTGGCTCCGACTGAAATTATTGGTTTGCAAGGCTAGACAGCGCCTCATCCTTCATTAGACTGGCTTCACCACGACATCCAGTGGTGCATCCCGTTGCGCGTTCTTGTGGGCGGGTATGTATGGAAGTGCCCCGTAACATCCCCTGAGTCAAGGACCGTGATCGACGATGAAGGTCGGCATCCCCCGCGAGGTCAAGAACAACGAGTTCCGGGTCGCCATCACGCCCGCCGGCGTGCATGAGCTGGTCCGCAACGGCCACCAGGTCTTCATCGAGCAGAACGCCGGTGTGGGCTCCTCGATCACGGACGCCGAGTACGTCTCCGCCGGTGCCGAGATCCTCGGCACCGCGGACGAGGTCTGGGCGACCGCCGACCTGCTGCTGAAGGTCAAGGAGCCGATCGCGGAGGAGTACCACCGCCTCCGCAAGGACCAGACCCTCTTCACCTACCTGCACCTGGCGGCCTCCCGCGAGTGCACGGACGCCCTGCTGGAGTCCGGCACCACCGCCATCGCGTACGAGACGGTCGAGCTCGCCAACCGCGCGCTGCCGCTCCTCGCCCCGATGTCCGAGGTCGCGGGCCGGCTGGCCCCGCAGGTCGGCGCCTACCACCTGATGCGCTCGGCCGGCGGCCGCGGCGTCCTCCCGGGCGGTGTCCCCGGCACCCACGCCGGCGAGTGCGTGGTCATCGGCGGCGGCGTCTCCGGCTGGAACGCCGTGCAGATCGCCATCGGCATGGGCTTCCACGTGACCCTGCTCGACCGCGACATCAACAAGCTGCGCGAGGCCGACAAGATCTTCGGCACCAAGGTCAAGACGATCGTCTCCAACGCCTACGAGCTGGAGAAGGCCGTCATCGAGGCGGACCTCGTCGTCGGCGCCGTACTGATCCCGGGTGCGAAGGCCCCGAAGCTGGTCACCAACGAGCTCGTCGCCAAGATGAAGCCCGGAAGTGTCCTTGTCGACATTGCCATCGACCAGGGCGGCTGCTTCGAGGACTCCCGTCCGACCACCCACGCCGAGCCGACCTTCACGGTCCACAACTCGGTCTTCTACTGCGTCGCCAACATGCCGGGCGCGGTGCCGAACACCTCCACCTACGCGCTGACCAACGCCACGCTGCCCTACATCGTGCAGCTCGCGAACCTCGGCTGGGTCGAGGCGCTCCGTCGTGACCCGGCGCTCGGCCTGGGCCTCAACACCCATGACGGCAAGGTCGTTTACGGCCCCGTCGCCGAGGCCCACAACCTCGAGTCCGTCGAGCTCAGCGCGCTCCTCGGCTGAACCGTCAACGACTGACGTCAATCTCACGTCTCCGGCCGGACCTTGCCCGCAAGGTCCGGCCGGACGCGTTTGCGGCCCGGCCGCCGAGGCCGTTCAACTCGCCTCGAACGTAACCCTTTAACCCTTTCGCACACCCGCGAAACTTCACAGCGGCAGCGCGCACGCCCTTGACAGAGTGGTGTTCGGTTGCCGACACATCGTGCCGGGTCCGGCGGATTGTGTTGCCGCTGGGCGGTGACACGCCATAGAGTCGCCAACCGTCGGCATGGTGCAACGCTGACCTATCGATAAGTGTCCTGGTCACGTCCGAGGAGGTAAGACGACTTGTGAATGAGTCGACATTTGCTCCTGGAGGTGGTCGAGCAGGGACGCCCGAGGGGACCCAGAGTTCCGCCGGGCTCGAAGCTGTCGGCTCCGTCGCGGTCCGCACCTTCGCAAACCACCAGCACATGACGACGCCCCAAAAGAGCATGGACGGCCTAGACGTGAACTCCACGGCCGGCGACCACAGCGGCGATGCGCCCATTGGTTTCGCCGACTACGACCAGGTGCCCGAGGGGCACTTCTACGACCCCGACGCGGAGTACGAGCCCGACCCCGAGTACGCGGCCACCCTCGCGCCCGACGCTGCCCGCCAGCGCCGTGAGCGCATCGGCCCGACCGGGCGTCCGCTGCCGTACTTCCCGATCCCGGGCCCGCTGACCGACCACGGTCCGGCGAAGATCATCGCGATGTGCAACCAGAAGGGCGGCGTCGGCAAGACCACGTCGACCATCAACCTGGGTGCCGCGCTCGCCGAGTACGGCCGGCGGGTCCTCCTCGTCGACTTCGACCCGCAGGGCGCGCTGTCCGTGGGCCTCGGCGTGAACCCGATGGAACTCGACCTGACGGTCTACAACCTGCTCATGGAGCGGGGCATGTCGGCCGACGAGGTGCTGCTCAAGACCGCGGTCCCCAACATGGACCTGCTGCCGAGCAACATCGACCTGTCCGCCGCCGAAGTGCAGTTGGTCAGCGAGGTCGCGCGCGAGTCGACGCTCCAGCGGGCGCTCAAGCCGCTGATGAACGACTACGACTACATCGTGATCGACTGTCAGCCCTCGCTCGGCCTGCTGACCGTGAACGCCCTGACGGCGGCTCACAAGGTCATCGTCCCGCTGGAATGCGAGTTCTTCGCACTGCGCGGCGTGGCGCTGCTGACCGAGACCATCGAGAAGGTCCAGGAGCGGCTCAACCCGGAGCTGGAGCTCGACGGCATCCTCGCCACGATGTACGACTCCCGCACGGTGCACAGCCGCGAGGTGCTGGCGCGGGTCGTCGAGGCCTTCGACGACCACGTCTACCACACGGTCATCGGCCGGACGGTGCGCTTCCCGGAGACCACGGTCGCCGGCGAGCCGATCACCACGTACGCCTCCAACTCCGTCGGCGCAGCCGCCTACCGCCAGCTGGCCAGGGAGGTGCTCGCCCGGTGTCCCGCCGAGTGAGTCTGCCCGGAGCCGACGAACTGTTCCGCACGACCGGGGGGATGGCCCTCCAGTCGTCCTCGCCGCGGCGGGGTGCCGAGGAGGCGTCGCCGACGGCGGCGGCGGGCGGCGGTACGGAGCACGCGGTGGCCGCCGCACCGGCGGAGGGCACGGCGAGGACCACCGGGGACGGCCCGGGGGTGGGTGCGCAGCGCAGGCCGCAGGAAGGTTCTGCCAGCGCCGGACCCCGGCAGGGCAAGGGCCAGGGCCGGGGCGCGAACCGCCGGCCGAGCGGGCGCGAGCGGCACGACGAGAAGATCACGGTCTACGTCTCCGCCGAGGAGCTCATGGACCTGGAGCACGCCCGGCTGGTGCTCCGCGGGGAGCACGGGCTCGCGGTCGACCGGGGCCGGATCGTCCGCGAGGCGGTCGCGGTCGTCCTCGCGGACCTCGAGTCGCGCGGCGACGCCAGCATCCTGGTCCGCCGCCTCCGCGGCCGCTAGCCGCCGCCGGCCGCCCGGCCCCGCTGCGCGGAGCATCTCCCCGCCCCGCCCTTCCTCCGTTCCTCCCCCAGCTACCGCTGGGAGGTGCCCCCAGCGCGGGCTGCATATAGC
>NZ_JBHVUQ010000082.1:0-31708 GCF_042884105.1 Streptomyces sp. NPDC058157 | reverse complement strand
ACGGGGGCCGACGGCCGTTGCCGTGTGCGCAGGACGAAGGAGGAAGAGTCCAGTGGAACGTCAGGACGGGGAGACGGTGGCGGGACCGGAGAAGGAGGCTCGCGGGCTCAGGGCCGCGCTCAGCGAGCTGATGTGGTGGGGGGCGGCCCTCGCGCTGGTGGTGAGCGTCGGCGTGAGCTTCTGGGCCTACTACGCCAAGGGGTACCGGTACGTGCCGATCCTCACGAGCTCCATGGAGCCCGGCATCCACAAGGGCGCGCTCGTCATCACCGAGCCGGTGCGCCCCGAGGACATCCGGGCCGGGCAGGTGATCGCGTTCATGCCGCCCGAGCCGTGGACCCCGCGTGACCGCCTCCCCACGGTCCACCGGGTCTCCGAGGTCGTCCACGACCTCGGGGGCATGGTGCACATGAGCACGCGCGGGGACGCGAACGACGGCCCGGACCCGTGGCAGATCGACCTCACCAGCGGTTCGGGCGCCTACGCCCGGACGGTCCATCAGGTCCCGTGCCTCGGCGGCTGGATCGTCGCCGTGAAGTCCGTCGGGCTCGTGGCCGGGCTTTCCCTCGCGGCCGGCACCGTCCTGCTCTGGTCCGCCGTCCGGCGGACGCTGCGCGCCAGGCGGAGCGGCACCGGCGAGGCCGTCGCCCTGCCGGTGCCGTCGGATCCGTGACGGGCGACCCGATGCGGAACGGACGAGCCGCCGATCGCCATGCTGCTGCGATCGGCGGCTCGTCCGTTGCGGTCCGTCGGCGCTCCTAGCGGACCCGGCCGTACATGTTCGGGGTGTAGGAGCTGAAGGAGGAGATCCGGACGTTGCGACCGGGCCTGGGCGCCTCCAGGTACTGGTCGTCTCCCAGGTAGATGGCGACGTGGTGGATACCGGAGGCGCGGCCGTCGCTCGACCAGAACACCAGGTCGCCCCGGCGCAGTTCGGAACGTGAGATCGCGGTGGTGGCCCGGTACTGGTCGTCCGCGACCCTCGGGAGGCTGATCCCGGCGCTGCGGTAGGCGGCCCGCACCAGCCCCGAGCAGTCCCAGCCCTGCGGCCCGTCGCCGCCCCACACGTACGGGTCGCCCAGGTGGTTCGTCGCGAAGGCGATGGCCGCCTCGGTGCCGTAGCGGGCCGGGGTTCCGGAGCCGCCGGGGTTCCCGGAGTCGCGCGGGCTGTCGGCGTTCCCTGATCCGCCGCCGGTGTACCGCTCGTACTTGTCCTTGTGGCTGGTCCACCACCAGGAGCCGCCCCGCTGGTACCAGTACACGTGGTCGACCGGATCCCAGCCCTGGCGGCCCCGGAACACCGGCTCCGAGGTCCGTGCCCCGGAGGAGCCACCGGCGCGGCGCTGCCCGTCGCCGTTCGATTCACGGTCCGTCTTGCCGGACCTGGCACGGTACTTGTCGTAGTGCGCGGTCCAGCGCCACGCGCCGTTCCCGTCCTTGTACCAGTACTTCGAGCCGTCCCAGCCGGCGTGGCTCGGCGCGGGCTCGGCGGATGCGGTACCGGCGGCGGTGCCGGTGAGTACCGCCGCGCCGACCGCCGCGACCACGGCCGCACGGACGGTGCAGCGCTTGCCGGCGGCGGGGCCGGACGCTGCCGCTGTCGTACGGGAGCAGGCCGTGCAGGCGCAGTGCTCCGGTATGTCGTCGGTGAATTCGGGGGTGTGCAGGGGCAAGGCTGTTTCCTTTCCGAGGGCCGTTCAGCGGCCGAGGTCGGCGGCGCCGGCGTGCGATGTGTAGAAGGCGACCGTCAAGTCCTTGACGAGCGCTTTGCGTTCGTAGTCGTCGAGGCCGACGAGGCCCCGGTCCGTCATGCGCCGGACGGCATCGTCGACGGCGTCGATGACGGAGGTGAGGACGGAGTCGCGGTGGCGGGCGTCGATCGCCGCGATCCGGCGCCGCTGCATGGCGTCTGCTACCTCTGGGGCGTAGGCGACCTGGAGCGGGCGGGCGGAGAACACCTCGATGCCCACGGCCCGGCACTCGGCGGCCAGCACCTGGGTGAGGGCGTCGCCGACGGCCTCCGTGTCCCGCAGGCTCCCGTCCGCGGCGGGCTCGACGAAGGAGTCGCCGAAGGGGTCGGCCGGATTGCGCGAGAAGACCCGGGCCGTGCTCGACTCGATCTGTTCGCGGAGGTAGGTGAGGTGGTCGTCGACGGCGAGCAGGGCCCGCGCGGTGTCCTTCACCCGCCACACGACCAGGACCACGACGTGCAAGGCGGTGCCCTCCGCGTCGACGACGGTCAGGGGCTCGCTGCGCCAGTGCCGCAGCCGTACGTCGATCCGCAGGTGCCGGGGAAGCGGGGAAGACCACAGCAGACCGGTACGGCGGATCGTGCCGCGGTAGCGGCCGAACAGGATCTGCACGCGCGCCTGCCCGGCCCGGCCGCACCGCAAGCCGGCCACGGCGAGGAAGGCGGCGATCAGGCACCCGGCCACGGCGGCCGTCGGCCAGGACCCCGCCTCGAACCGCGTCGGCAGACTCCGGGTCCGGGCCAGCCAGGCGGCGGCGGTGGCGGCCGAGACCAGAACCAGCAGGGCCCACCAGCCGGAACGGGTGCGGGCCCGCCGTTCGGCGAGTCCGGGGTCGAGGACGGAGGCGAGCGGCCGGCACACGGCCGCCGGGCGGGACGGGGCGTCCGCCTGGGCCCGGCTCGAAGGTCGGCCGGGCCCTGGACGCACCCCGGGCGGCTGCGGACCCGGTCCGGTCAGCACCGGCTGTTCCAGGGTGTCGGGGTCCCGGTCCTCGTCACGGAACAGCGGTTCCAGCACCACCGGATCGCGGTACGGGCTCACGACCGCCACCGGCATGGGCGAGGACACCCGGGCCGACGCGGCAGCCGACGCCGGCCCTCGCTCCTCCTGCCGTCCCGATGCGTACGACATGGCCACCCCAGAAGTTCGACTTGATCATCAACAGATCGATCTTCATGGGGTGCCGTGGGTCCCCAGTTCCCGCAAAGGTCCTCAAGGAAGGAGGCTTTGGTCCTTTCACCCCGTCGAACGAGCCCTTTTCCGCCGGCTCCTGAAGGAGCCTTCAGCCCCGGTGCGCCCCGAAGGGCCCTGCCGGACCGGGTGCGGTCCGGCAGGGCCCTTCGGCATGCCGCGCTTCGGTGTGGTCAGTCGCCGGTGTTGGTGGCCCAGACGGGCTGGTTGGCGCTGTTGTAGACGACGGCGTTGCCGTCGTCCTGGACGGACAGGTAGGAGCCCTTGTGCCAGGTGCCGGCGGCCCAGACGGCGCCGCCGTTCGCGTCGTAGACGACGAAGTTGCCGTCCTCCTGGAAGACGGCACGGCTGGCCTTGGGCCAGACGTTCGGCGCCTGCCAGGCCGCACGGCCGTCCTTGTAGAGGACGAAGTTGCCGTCGCTCTGGACGCGCAGGACGGTCCGGCCGTTGCCGGAGGTCCACGCCTGGTTCTTGTAGAGGGTGGAGCCGCCGTAGAAGTGGGCGTCGCTGCGGGCGGCGGGGGCGGCGGCCGGCGCGGGTGAGGCGTCGGCGGCCGGGACGGTGGCGAGTACGGGCAGGAGCGCGAGGGCGAGCACGGGGAGACCGCGCCGCACGAAGTGCTTGATCATGGAATGAAGTTGTAGTCGGCAGGCATCCGCGGCCGACAGCGCAGAAACGACGCGCTCACCCGTACGGCCCAGTGCGTTCAGTGCCGAAACGCCACTTCGCCCGCTCACAAAACCTGGTCGCCTCCGCTCAAACCAGCGAAAAATCCCCGCAACGGCGCGAAACCACTCCTCCCGGGCTTTCGTCGGCGATCGGTGCGGCAAGTCGGCTGCAAGTGCCCGGCAACCCCGCTCCGAAGACTGGTTCGTATGACCACGAACAAGGTTTCCGACCCCACCGTCCACCCCTACACCCGCGAGATGGCGATGATCCACCAGGTGTTCCGCCGCGAGTCGCGTCTGCTGGCCGAACTCGTCCAGGACGTCCGGCCCTCCGACACCGCGCGCGCCCGGGTCCTCGCCGAGCACTGGCGGCAGTACACCGTCGGCCTGCACGCCCACCACACCGGTGAGGACGAGGTGCTCTGGCCGGCCGTCCTCCCCCACCTCGATCTCGACGCCGAGCAGGTCCTCGCGATGGAGGCGCAGCACCGCGAACTGACCGAGGGGATGGACGAGGTCCAGGTGCTCATGGACCGCTGGCAGGCGCGGGCGCTGTCGGCGGACCGCGACGAGCTGGCCGAAGCGCTGCGCCGGCACCACCGGCAGCTGTGCGCCCATCTCGACGAGGAGGAACGGGAGGTCATGCCGCTGGTCGCGCTCCACGTGGGCGAGGAGGACTGGCGGGCCGTCGGTGAGCGGGGCCTCGCCGAGACGCCCAGGGACCGGCTGATGATCGCGCTGGGAGCCATCCTGGAGGACTGCCCGCCCGAGGAGCGCCGGGAGTTCCTGGCCCGTCTGCCCGTCCCGGCGCGGGTGGTGTGGAAGCTGCTCGGGCAGCGGCAGTACCGGCGCGAGACCCGCCGGATCCGCGGCCGGCGCACGACCGCGTGAGCCGCCGCCGAGTCGTCCGGCGCGGTCCGGTCGTACCACTCCCCCGCACTTCCCGTACCGATCGAGGAACCCCCACCGATGCGCTTCGGATTCTCCGTCCCCCAGTTCGGCCCGTTCGCCGATCCCGGCCGCTCCGCCGCCCTGTGTACGGCGCTGGAGGCCCTGGGCTGCCACAGCCTGTGGGTGGCCGACCGGCTGCTGGCGCCGGTGACCCCGCCCGAGGGCTACGCGGGCGGGCGGATGCCCGACCGGTACGGCACGCACCTCGATCCGCTGCTGGCGCTGGGCATGGCGGCAGCGGCGACCGATCGGGTGCGTCTGGGCAGCAGCACCCTCAACGCCCTGTGGCAGCCGCCCGTCGTGCTCGCGCGGGCGCTGACGACGCTCGACCTGATCAGCCACGGGCGACTGGACGTGGGGCTCGGGCTGGGCTGGATGCGTGAGGAGTACGAGGCAGCCGCGGTCCCGTGGCGGGGCCGTGGCGCGCGGCTGGAGGAGACCCTGGACGTCCTGGAGGCCGTGTGGCGGCCCGGCACGGTCGAGCACTCCGGCCCGCTGTGGACCATTCCGCCGTCGACCGTCCTGCCCCGGCCGGTGCAGAGCCCGCGGCCTCCGCTGCTGCTGGGCGGTTTCACCCCGTTCGCGCTGGAGCGGGTCGGGCGGCGCGCGGACGGCTGGCTCGCGGCCTCGATGCCGCTGCCGTACTTCGACCGTCTCTGGGCGGTGGCCCGCGAAGCGGCCGAGCGGGCGGGGCGCGACCCGGCTGCGCTGCGCCGGGTGTTCCGCGTCAACGCCCACGTCACCCCGGCCGAAGCGGACCCCGCGCAGACCCACCAGCGGGGAACCGTGCGGCAGATCTGCGACCACCTGAGGACGATGTGCCGGGCGGACACCGACGAGGTGCTGGTGGACCTCCAGTTGACGACGGACTCCCCCGAGGAGTACCTCGATCTGGCGGCGCGGTTCACGGCCGAGCTGACCGGCGGCTGACCCGGTCGTCCCCTACGCGGGGGCGGACGCCGCCGGCAGGTCGGCCAGGGCGGCCCGGGCGGCGGCGTCCCAGTGCGGCGAGTCCCAGGCGGCGGCCACCCGCGCGGCTTCGTGGAAGTGGCGCCGGGCATCGTCGGGGCGGTCGAGGAAGCGGGCGAGTTCGCCCAGGGTCTGGGCGACGGGCCGGAAGACGAGGCTGAGACTGCTCGCGCCGCCCGCGAGGCCCCGCAGGGGCAGCAGGTCCGCGTAGACCTCGGCGGCGGCCGCCCGGTCGCCGAAGGCGATGGCGGCCGCTCCGCGCAGCCCGGCGAGGATGGAGTACGCGAAGTCGGGCAGCAGCGGGGCGCGCCGGGCGAAGACCTCGCGGGCTTCGTCGGGGCGGTCCGCGGCGAGCAGGGCGAGGGCGGTGAGGGCCTCGTTGTGCGGCTGGTACTGCTCCCACACCGCGAGGAGCACGGGGAGGACCTCGGCGAGGCGGTCCTGCTGGAGCCGTACGCACCCGATGGCCAGGCCCGCCAGACCGCTGAGGTCCACCGCTCCCCGGGCCCGCAGTTCCGCCACCGCCGCGCCCAGTTCCCGTTCCGCCTCGTCGAAGCGCCCCTGTGCCAGGGCGAGCATGGGACGGCGCAGCCGGGCCACCGCGAACGCGCCCTGGAGCTCGTAGGTGCGGGCGATCCCGTCCGCACGCACGAGGCACTCCTCCATGAGGGCCGGATCGTTGCGGGCTGCCGCGATGCGGGCGGCGGTGTAGGCGCTCATCCAGGAGTACTCGGGGGTGTCCTGCGCGGCCGCGACCGCGGTGAGTTCCTCCTGGAGCGGCAGGTACGCGCCGGGGTCGAGTTCGCAGTCGAGCCGGCGCAGCAGGGAGGTGAGAGTCAGGCCCCGCAGGCGCGGCTCGCCCGTCTCCCGGGCGAGCTCGACGGCCTGGTGGGCGACGGTCAGGGCGCGCGGATCGGTGTCGTCCAGGGCGTCGGCGAGCTGGTCGAGGAGCAGGCACCGCTGACGGTCGGTCAGATCCGAGGTCTCCAGCAGCCGGCCGAGTTCCTCGACGGCCTCGGGGTCGGAAGCCGCGTACGCGCGGACGCGCCAGGGCGTCGGTTCGGTCCAGGTCGTGTAGGCCGCGGTCAGCAGGTCGGGCCGCCCTTCGGCCCGGGCGACCCGTACGGCTTGCTGCTGTGCTTCGCGGGCGGGTACGACGGCGCCCATCCGGATCCGGCAGTCGACCAGCCGGCCGAGCAGCAGGACGCGCAGCAGTGGGGCGTCCTGGCCGGCGAAGGCGGTCGGCTGGTCGGTCAGCAGGCGCAAGGCCTCGCCGAGGAGGGTCTCGGCGTTCTGCGGTGCGTAGCGGCGTACGGCCTGCTCGCCCGCGAGCCGGGCGTGTTGGACGGCGGGCCCCGCGTCGGCGGTGACGACCGACGCCGCCCGCAGGAGGTGGTGGGCGGTGGCGGCGACGTCGTCGGAGCCGAGGGCGATCAGGCTGCGGCCGAGGCGGGAGTGCATGCGGGCCAGCCGCAGGCGGGTGAGGTCGGCTTCGAGGGCGTCGCGTACGAGGGCGTGGCTGAAGCGGACCGTACCCGGACGCGGTTCGGTGAGCAGTCCCGCGGTGATGCCCGCGTCCAGGGCGTCGAGGAGCTGGTCGGGGTCCTGGTCCGCCGCGTGGACCAGGAGGGCGACGGGAGCCTCGCGTCCGGCGACGGCCGCCAGGCGCAGTCCGGCGGTGACGGTCGGCGCGAGCAGGGCCAGCCGTCGCCGCAGCACGTCCTGGACGCCCTGCGGGATGCTCGCCAGGGCCCTCTCCTCGCCCTCTCCGGCCAGCAGGAGCGAGCTCTCGCGCAGGTAGAAGGGGTTTCCGTCGGCCCGTTCGGCCAGGGCCGCCGCGGCCCGCTCGCTCATGCCGTGCGCCGTGCGCCGCAGCAGCGCCTTCGCCTGCGTGTCCGACAGTCCGGCCAGGGCCAGCCGTACGGGCCGGCGGGCGGCGAGGCGGGCCAGCGCCCCGGTCAGGTCGCCTTCGCCGGTGCGGTACGAGCCGACCAGGAGCAGCGGTACGTCGCTCAGCTGCTCGGCGCAGAGCAGGAACAGTTCGACGCTCTCCTGGTCGCCCCGGTGCAGGTCGTCCAGGAAGACGGCCAGCGGCCGGCGCAGGGCCGTCTCGCGGAACCAGCCGAGCAGCGCCTTGTGGAGCCGGTAGCGGCGGGCCGGGCTGCCGTCCTGCTGGCCGGGACCGGTCTCGGTGCCGGGGGCCAGGAGGGGGGCGAGCTCCTCGGCGTACGGGCCCGGTGGGGCGGCGTGCGCGAGGTCCGGCAGCATGTCGAACCAGGCCCGGCCGGGCGGGGCGCCCTCGGTCTCCGGGCACTGCCCGAAGGCCGTCAGCCAGCCCTGTGGGGGCAGTTGCCGGAGGGTGGCCTCAAGGAGGCTCGATTTGCCGATGCCGGCTTCTCCGGAGACCAGGACCACCTGTGCCCGGCCGTCGCGTGCCCGGTCCGCGGCCGTGGCGAGCCGGGCGAGCTCCTCGTCACGGCCCAGGAGGCGGTCGGCGGCGAGCGTGGTGGGGGTGGCGGGAGTGGCGGGTGTTGCGTGCCGGGCGACCGCGGTCGGTGTGCCGTGGCCGACGGCTGCGGCCGGTGTGCCCGGCGCGGCCACGGCGAGGGGCGCAGCCTGCGGCCGGCCGTCGGGTACACCGGGCGCACCGGATCCGGCGGGGACGCCGGAGGCATCGGGTCCGCCGTGGACGCGGTGGATGCCGGAGACGCCGGAGACGCCGGAGACGCCGGTCTCCCGGTGGAGCAGGTCGAACCGCTGGTGCAGCAGCGCCTGTTCCAGCTCCAGCAGGGCGGGGCCGGGTTCGACGCCCAGTTCCTCGTCGAGCAGGCGCCGGGCCTGCCGCAGTGCGGCCAGGGCGTCGCCCTGGCGGTCGTGGGCCCACAGCGCCAGGGCCAGCAGCCGCCAGCCCTCCTCGTGGAGCGGTTGTTCCCTGGTGAGTGCCCTCGCGTCGGCGAGCACCTGCGCGGTCTGTCCGCAGCGCAGCTGCGCCGAGGCGAGCCGCTCGCGGGCGCTGCGCCGTATCTCCTCCAGGCGGGTGCGCTCCCCGGCGGTCCACGGCTCGTCGGCGAACTCGGCGTACGGCCGACCGCCCCAGGTGGCGAGCGCCCGGGTCAGGCCCTCGGCGGCGACGTGGGCGGGCAGCCCCGACGCCGAGCCGGCGGCCACCTGGTCCTCGAAGACCCAGGCGTCGACCGCGTCCCGCTCCACGGCGAGGGCGTAGCCGTAGGGTGCGCTGACCAGGATCCGCGCCGGGGTGCGGGGCGGCCGGTCCGGTTCGAGGGCTCGCCGCAGGCGTGCGACGTAGGCGTGGAGGGACGCCTGCGCGCTCGGCGGGACGCGCGTCGGCCACAGCCTCTCGATGATGCGTTCCGTGGGCACGACCGACCCACGGGCGACCAGCAGTTGGACCAGGACCATCCGGGCGAGCCGGCCCCGCGTGTCGACCGGACGGCCGTCGACCTCGGCCCGGAAAGGACCGAGCACCTTCATTGTGATCATGACAAGGACATCGTAGACGGTCCCCTCGTCAGTGGTGCGGGGCCCGCATCACCGCCACGAGCGGTGCGGACCCGTCCGGCTCCGCGAGCACGGGGCGGGCGGAAGGCCGCCGGGGCCCGGCCAGGGCGGAGGCGAGACGCCTGAACACGGCGCGCACGCGGGCTCCTTCCGAGTTCCGGGCAGGACGGCGGCTCGGCACCCTCAGCTCCCGTCCGTCCGCGCCCCCGGCTCCGCGAGAGCGCGGAACCGGTCCCACTGCACCTTCGGCCGACGCAGACCCCGGCGCCGGAGGTAGCGGTCGGTGGACCGCTTCGTCCGGCGCAGCACCCGCAGGGCGTCGCTCGCGCGGCCCGAGCCCATGGGCTCGATGACGGCGGAGGGCTCCAGCAGCCAGCCCGCGTCGGTGCGCCGCAGGTCGCCGCGGACCAGCGCGTTGTACATGTGGTTGAGCAGCTCGTCGTGCCGGTGGACCAGCAGACTGGCCGGCCCCGGCTCGACCGGGCAGTCCGGGGGCACCTCGACCAGGTAGCCCGAAGGCGTCGGCTTCGGGCGGGTGCGGGCCAGGACCGGCGCTCCCGAGCCGCTGCGCGCGGCGAGCACCGCCGAGGGCATGCGCCCCAGTTGTTCGGCTCCGGGCAGTCGCGGCGTGCCGGCGGCCGCGGTCGGCAGGTCGTGGTCCGGCAGTTCTTCGAGGGGTGGCCGCACGACGACCTGTTCCGGTTCGACCGTGATGAGCAGGCGCAGGTAGTACCAGGACATCATCGGCCTCATGGGGAGCCGGAGGTAGGCGCGGCTGTGCGGCTGCCGTTCGAACAGCTGGCGCCAGTACTCCTCGGCGCCCCGCGGGCCCGTCATGACGGTGTCCGGGCACTCGGCGCGGCCGCTGACGAAGATCTGCGGGGCGTGCTCGAGCCCGCTGCCCGTCGGGTCGGAGAACAGCAGGGCGACCCGGCCGTCGCGCCGTACGTTGAACGCCTTCTGCGCGAAGGCGAGGGAGGTGGTCAGCAGCAGGGTGCCGTCCTCACGGCGCGCGACGGCCGTCGGCCAGGCCAGCGGTGTTCCGTCCTTCGCCAGGGTGACGAACTCGCAGGTGCGGTAGGCGTCCAGGACGCCGGGGGGCGCGGAGTCGAGCAGCGCCGTCGCGCCGCCGTGTCCGGCCCGGCGCTCACCGGCCGGGGCGAGGGGGCGGATGACGCCCGCTGCGTGGATGTGGGGACCTCGGGGGGCACTGCTGGGGGACACGCTCGTTCGCTCCAGGATCGAATGCCGACAACGGATACGCCACCGTGGCCGTCCCCTCTTGGTGTGCACTTGGCACTGACTTGCCGCCTCGCCGGGGTGCCGGCGGTCAGGGTCCCGGGGGTGGCGGGTCCGGGTTCGGCCGCGGCGCGGTCCGGGCGGGCGGACGGCGGGGCCCGGGCGGCGGTGCGATGTCCGGTCGGGTCCGCGCCGGGTGCCGCGGTCGCTGGGGGGCGCCGAGGTAGGTGAGGACGGCGAGGACGCGCCGGTGGCCGCTGTCCTCGGGTGGGAGGTCGAGCTTCAGGAAGATGTTGCCGACGTGCTTGTGCACGGCCCGCTCGGTGACGACGAGGCGGGCGGCGATCTCGGTGTTGCCGTGTCCCTGGGCCATCATCGCGAGTACCTCGCGTTCGCGGTCGGTCAGCCGGGTCAGCGGGTCGGCGCCCGTCACGAGGAGCTGGCGGACCACGTCGGGGTCGAGTGCGGTGCCGCCGGCCGCCACCCGGTGCAGGGCGTCGAGGAAGTCGTCCACGCGGGCGACCCGGTCCTTGAGGAGGTAGCCGACGCCCGTGCCGTCGGCGACGAGCTCGCGGGCGTAGGTGTCCTCGACGTACTGGGAGAGCACGAGGACGGGCAGGCCGGGGACGTGTTCCCGGGCGCGGAGTGCCGCCCTGATGCCCTCGTCGGTGAAGGTCGGGGGGAGGCGGACGTCGACGACGGCCACGTCCGGACGGTGGGTGAGCGCGGCCGTCACGAAGGATTCGGCGTCCTCGGTGACGGCGAGGACCTCGTTGCCCAGGGCCTCCAGCATCGCGGAGAGGCCTTGGGCGAGGAGTGCGTTGTCCTCGGCGATCAGGATGCGCACGGGCACTCCACGGTGACGACGGTGGGGCCGCCGGGCGGGCTCTGCACCCGCAGCACGCCGTCGACGGCCTCGACGCGCCGGCGCATGCCGCGCAGCCCGGTGCCGCGGCCCTCGGCCGCACCGCCCCGGCCGTCGTCGGTGATCTCGGCGCGGAGCGTGTCGCCGGCCCTGGCCAGGGTGACCGACGCGGAGCGGGCCTGGCTGTGCTTGGCCGTGTTGGTGAGGGCCTCGGTGACGGCGAAGTACACGGCGACCTCGACCTGGGCCGGTACCTCGCCCAGTGCGCCGAGGTGGGCGGTGGCGGGTACCGGGCAGCGGGCGACGACGGCCGAGAGCGCGCCGGCCAGGCCCCGGTCGGCGAGGACCGGCGGGTAGACGGAGCGCAGGAGGTCGCGCAGTTCGGCCATGGCCTCCTCGGCGCCTTCGCGCGCCCGGGTCAGCAGCGGGCCCACGGCCTCGGGGTTCGAGCCGAGGGTCCGTTCGGCGAGGCCGAGCTGCAGGGCGAGGGAGACGAGGCGGGCCTGGGTGCCGTCGTGCAGGTCGCGTTCGATGCGGCGCAGCTCGTCGCCGTGCGCCTTGATCGCTCCGGTGCGCGTGCGGTCCAGGGCCGCGACGCGTGCGGCGAGGACCGAGGTGGCCGAGGGGGCGAGGAGCCTCCGGCTCGATGCCGCCGCGAGTCCGGCGATCAGGGGCGGGCCGGTCAGGGCGAGCAGCACGCTCAGCCCGAACTGGGGTACGCCGACGTACAGCGCGGATCCCCAGCCGTCGATCGGGATGTTCATCATCACCTTGATCGGCTCGTCCTCGGGGAACACCCACCACAGTCCGACGAGGACGAGCACGGCTGCCGGGAACAGGAAGATCACCGCGCCGATGAGCCCGAGCAGGGTGCCGGCGACCGCCATGCAGGGTGCCCAGCGCAGGTCGCGCCGGGTCGCCGGGTCCGACAGCACCGCCATGAGAGTGCCTCGGGCGTGCGGCCCGGCAGGCGTGGCGGGTGTCGCCGTCCGGCGTCCTGAGCAGGTGCGCTCGGCGTCGGCGAGCCGGCGCAGCAGCCGGAGCTCGAACGGCAGGACGAGCAGTCCCACGCCGACGAGGCAGAGCCCGGCCGAGTACACCAGTACGGGTAACAGCACCAGCAGGGCCAGGCCGCGCGCGGACACGGTCGCGCAGTACCCGGCGGCACGGCCCGAACGCGCCACGTACGTACGGGCTGTCGAGAGATCCATCACGGGCCCAGTCTTCCTCCCCCGGCCTCCCGGCACAGTGGAGCTGGCTACACCATGCGGAGGGGAGCGCACACGATCGCGCCGGTCACCCGGCGGTTCGTAGCGTCGCCGTCATGAAACGAGCGAACTCACGAGAACGTCCGAGGCCCGGCCTCGTCAGCCCCGGGCTCGTCAGCCCCGGCCTCGTCAGCCCCGGGCTCGTCCCCTTCCTGGTGATCAGCTTCGCCGGGGCGTGGCTGACCATGGTCCCCCTGTGGCTCGACGGCCTGCGCCGGACGAGCGCGGCGCAGGAGACGCCGCCGCTCGCGGCGTTGTGCATGATCCTGATGATGCTGGTGCCGGCCCTGACCGCCTTCGGCCTCACCGCGCACCGGTGGGGAGCGCGCGAGGCCGTGCGCGTCCTCGGACTCGTGCGGTCCACGCCGTGGCGGCACGAACTGCGCTGCGTGGCCGGCGCGCTCACGGTCCCGCTCGGCCTCACCGCCGTCGGTCTGGCCGTCTCCACCCTCGCCGGCTGGTACGTCCCCGCCCACCTGCCCGGTCCCGGCACGGTCGCGCCGCTCGTGCTGAGCGCGCTGGTGTCCGTTCCGCTGTACTTCGGGGAGGAACTCGGCTGGCAGGGCTACATGCTGCCCCGGCTGGTGCGGCGCGGCAGGTTCCGCGGCCTGCTGCTCGGCGGGGCGATCTGGGGGGCCTGGCACGTCCCGATGACCGCGCTCGGCGGGAGCTACCCCGGCCATCCGGTGGCGCTGGGCATACCGGTCGCGGTGGTGACCGCGATGCTGCTCGGGACGGTGATCGCGGCCGTCCGGCTGGCGACCGGGTCGGTGTGGGCGGCCGTGGCGGCGCACGTGTCGCTCAACGAGTTCGCGCTGCCGCTGACCCGCCACGTCTCGGGCGCGCTCGTCGACCCGCTGCTCGCGGGTCCGCTGAGCATCGCGACCTGGCCGGCGAGCGCCCTCGCGGTGGCAGGCGTCTGGCTGTCGTACCGGCGCCGAGGCGGGGGCGAGGAGGCCGGGGTGTCCGGACGTACCTCGCCGTAGGGTCCTCCTTCGGCCGCGCCCGGTGCGGGGCCCGCAGGCCACTTCAGGCTCGCCGCATGGGTCCCGTTGGGCGGGGTCACCAGGATGTCGGTCGGGTGCGCGAGGCCCCTGCCGCTGCCGTCGATGGTGTGGGCGAGGTCGAAGACGGCGGCGTCGCCGGGCTTGAGAGTGGTGACGCGCGGCTGGGCCTGTCCCCGCTCGATGGGGTTCGACGTGTGGTCGGCGTCCTTGATGTCGACGTCGGCGAAGCCCGTCGCCGAGCAGGCGCCCGAACCCCGGTTGACCCGCCGCCCGCCGACGAGGGGTCCTTGGCTGCCGGGGCCTGCGCGGAGTCGTCACCGTTGTTGACTACGACGGGTTGCACGCCCCGCCTCTCGCCGCCGGCACAGCTGGTATGGGCCCGGCAGCCCGCCACGCTGCTGCGGGTGACGGCAGTACGACGAACAAGCTCGTCGTGCCGGTCAGCTCCAGGACCCGCAGCGCCTGATCCGGGACGCCGGACAGGCTCAAGGTCGCGCCCTCCGCGCGGACGCGCCGGCGTAGCCGCAGGAGGGTGTTGAGGCCGGCCGAGTCCATGAAGGTCACTCCGGACAGGTCCAGGGTGAGGTCCAGGCCTGCGAAGGGGAGGGCGTCGGTGGCCTCGGTCAGGTCGAGGCTGGTTTGCATGTCGAGTTCCCCGCAGACCGCCACCACGGCCCTGTCCGGGCTGGGGGCGGTCACGGCAACGGTAAAGGCGGCAGGCATGGTCTGGTCCGCCGTTCGGGTTCGGAGCCCATTGCGGTCGGCTCCCCAAACGGGGCGGAGGAGGCCGGAAAGCGCACGGCACCGGGCCGCGCACAGCCGGGTAAGACCACCCGAACCCTCCGTCAACCACGCAAGGTGACCGGATGGCGGCGCGGGGTCTCCCACCAGACCAGGCTGGTTACCCCCAGCGTATGCCCAGAAGGGGAGACCGCACCCCGGCCAGGGCTCAGGGCATGCACCGGGAGTCAAAGGTCACTCCATGTCACGGTCGCTGAGGCGGGTCAGTGCGCTGGGGTGAACACATCGCCACTGGTCAGGGCGGGATGCCGGGCCGGCGACCGGCGTGTCGTCGGACTGGGAGGGCGCCCCCGGTTGCGGTACGTGACGGGGTGGCGGTGAGTGGTGAGGGGCGTTCCCCCCGCCCCGGGCCGATTCCGGCCACACACCCGTCATCACCGAACAGGAGCGAACCGTTGCAGCGCATCACCCGCTATTCCGTTCCCGCCGCCCTCTGCGTGACCCTGCTGACCGCGTCACCGGGTATCGCGGCCGTCGCCCGCGGTCCCGAGCAGCCGCCCCTCAGCGTCACGGGGCAGGCCGTCCCCGGCAGTGACGCGCTGCTCGCGCAGGTCCAGTCGCTCGGCGCTGCCGCCGGCGTGCTGGAGCCCGTCACGGCTCTGCTCTCGGCGGTGCTGAAGTCGCCGGACGGGAAGGTGCCGGCGGCCGAACTCGCCGCGGTCAAGGCGAAGATCGAGCCCGCGTTCACCGAGCTGAAGAACGCGGTCCCCGCCGCGCAGGCTCCGGCGAAGCCCGTCGTCAACACCCCGGCGAAGCCCGCGGTCCCCCCGGCCGACCCGGCCGCCAAGCCCCCGGTCGCGAAGCCGGCCGACCCGGCGGCGAAGCCTCCGGTCACGGACCCCGCGAAGCCCGCAGACCCCGTGGCAGAGCCTCCCGTCGCCCAGCCCCCGGTGGCCCAGCCTCCGGTCTCGGTTCCCGCCGCCCCCGTGGCGAAGCCTCCGGCCGCCGAGCCCTTCAAGCCCGCTGAGCCGGTGGCGGAGCCTCCGGCCGTCGTGCCCGCGAAGCCGTCCACCGTGCTTCCGGCGGCCACCCCCAAGTCCGCCCGCGTCGAGCAGGCTTCCGCCGCGATCGACAAGCTCAAGGGCTCGGTCGACACCCTGCTGACGGTCGCCGAGAAGGGAGCCCCCGCGGCCGACGGCAAGGCCAAGGCGACCACGGTCGTGACCGACCTGAGCACGCTCCTGGTGGCCCTGCTCGATGTACAGAAGGCCCCCACCGCCTGAGTGCGGTTCCGCCGCTGAGCCGTCCCCGCGTCCTTCGGGCGCCGGGACGGCGCGGCCGACGGTCCTCACGGCGTTCGACTCCGAGGCCGCGTAGCCGGCGGGACCGGGGCCGGGGTGGCCGGGTCAGGTGTGGAGGCGGCTGTTGGTGCCGTCGTGGCCGTCGGCGTCGCTCTCGTCGAACCAGTAGTCCCCGGCCGCGAGGTAGCGGAAGCCGTGGCTGGTGTGCGCGGGGAGGGTGACGCTCGCGGCCCGGGTTCCGTCCCCGCGCGGGGCGAGGGGGTGGGCGGCGGGATTCCAGTGGTTGAAGTCCCCGACCACGCTGACCGGGCCGCCCGGCTGGTCGGCCGGCAGGACGAAGGTGACCTGGGTGCGGCCCTTGAGCCGCTTGCGTTCGAGCACGAAACACTCCGTCGGACAGGGGGCGAGAAGGCGGACTGCTCATCCTCATCCCGGAAACCGGGGGCCGGGCCGAAACACGCCCGCCGGGCACCCTGGGGTCATCCGGGCAGCGGCAACAGCGCCTCCCTCCAGAAGGGGACGCGGTCACGCGCCCCCGGCCGACGCGCGCGCAGCCTGACCGGCCGCCGCGCTGAGCGTGTGCGCGCCGGTCGTGCTGAGGCGGCCGCTGCCGCTCTCCAGGTGGGCGCGGACGAACCACTGGAACTGCTCCAGCTTCGCCAGCTGCCCGATCAGCATGTCCTCCGTCACCGGGTCGATGTCGCCGGCCGTCTTCATGGCGGCCCGGTGGTCCTCGATGACGCCGGTGTAGACCAGGTCGAGCGCGCCGAGGTGCGCGACGGCGTCGGCGCGTCCCACTTCGTAGTCGTCCCAGGTGCGCCCGGCGACGAGGGCGCCCGGCGTGCCGATCGGGACCCCGCCGAGGGCGGCCATGCGCTCGGCCGTGGTGTCGGCCATCTCGCGGACGGCGTCCACCTGCGGGTCGAGCATCTCGTGCACGGCGATGAAGTGCGGGCCGACGACGTTCCAGTGGACGTGCTTCAAGGTGAGGGCCAGGTCGTTGAGGGCGTGCAGCCGCGCCTGCAGCGCGTCCACGACCCGCTCCGCCTCCACCGGGTCGAGTCCGGGCACGGTGTGCGGTGCGGTGGCCTGGGTGGCGTCGGTCATGAGCGGACTCCTCTTGGTCGCTGTCGTTCGGATACTGCGGGCTGCCGGGCGGACCGTGCGGTCCCTCCCGCCGCCGTCCCCTCGCCTGCCCCGCCGGACGCGACGCACACCCCCGGTCTTGTCGCCGCCGCACCGGGACGCTGTACGCGGTCAGCGTGCGAGGGAGACCGCGAAGGGCGCGAATCCGTCGGCGCGGATGACATGCGGGACGAAGAGGACCGCGGCCTCCGTCGCACGGGCGGTCCGGATCCCGCCGAGGTCGGTGATCCAGTCGTCTCTCCACCCGATGTCGGCGAGCAGGGCGCGGACGGTCCGCTTGGCCTCGGGGTCCTCGCCGGAGAGGAACGCGGTGGGCGGGTGCGCGAGGGTGGCGGGCGCGGTCATCACCGGGAAGAGCATGGTGTTGAGCGTCTTGACGACGTGGGTCTCCGGGAGTGCCTCCTGAAGGCGTTCGGCGAGGCTGGAGCCGGGGTGGAGGAGCTCGGCCGGGAGGCCGTCGGGGCCGTCTGTGGTGGCGTTGGAGACGTCGATGAGGATCTTGCCCCGCAGTTCCTCGCGGAGCGTGGTGAGACGTTCCAGTGAGCCGGCGCCCGGTGTCGCGTTGATGACGATCCGGGCGCTGCGGGCGGCCCCGGCGGCGGCGCCCTCGGTGCGGCCCGCCGTGGTGACCCGGTGGCCTGCCCGGGTCAGGGCGGTGGCCAGGTTGCCGCCGACGCGGCCGTTTCCCAGGACTGCGATGTCGTTCATTGCGGTTCCTTTCCTTCTGTCTCTTCTGCTCGTCGTCAGGGTCGGCGGGAGAGCGTCGCTGCGGCCTGGGCGTGCACGCCGGGTGCGGCGGCCAGGAAGCTGTCGCTCTGCGGAGTCCAGGGACGGCCTTCGGCGTCGGAGATCCGTCCACCGGCTTCCCGGACGAGCAGCGCCCCGGGCAGCAGGTCCGCGCGGGCTCCGGCGAACTGCCAGAAGGCGTCGGCCCTGCCGGAGGCCACGTTCGCGAGGTGCAGGGTCGCCGGCACGGCGGTGCGTACGACGAGCGCGTCGAAGAGCATCGCGGTGATCGAGGCGCCGACGCGCCGTACGACGTCCTCGTCCTCGTCCGGCCTGGCCTGGCTGGTGGCGACGATGCTCAGGTCGAGGTGCGCGGCCTGGGAGACGTGCAGGGGCCGGCCGTCGAGGTGGGCGCCGGCTCCGGAGAGCGCGGTGTAGGTTTCGCCGGTCAGCGGCAGGTGGACCGCGGTGAGCACCGGCTCGTTCTCACGCACGAGGGTGGCGGTGACCGCCCATTCCGGCAGGGCGTGAAGGTGGTTGACGTTGCCTTCGGCCGGATCCACGACCCACCATTCGCCGGACGGCAGCGCTCCGCCGTCGAGTTCGTCCTCCACCCAGCCCGCGTTCGGGCGCAGCCGTGTGAGGCGGGGGCGCAGGATGCCGAGGGCGGTGTCGTCGTTGACGGCGAGCGCGCGCATCAACTCCTGTCGGGTGTCGTAGCGGACCACCTCGCCGAAGCGCTCGCGCAGCGCCGAACCGGCTGTGCGCACGGCGCTCACGGTCTGGGCCAGCAGGTCGGCGGCGGAGGCGGCGGGGGTGGGGGTGGCGGAGGTCTGGTGCGTTCGGGACATGGCGGTACTCCTGACGGAGAGAGGTGGGTGGAGTCCGGGCGGGCCGAGTCGGCGTCGGCCCGGTATTCCCGTGCTTGTGCCTGCACCTCAACGGTAGAAAGGTCCGCAGTTAACTTCAACTGCATGTCAAGCACGCCTAGGATTACTCGCATGCAATTGGATATGAACCTGCTCACCGCGCTCGACGCGCTGCTGGAGGAGGGGAGCGTGGCCGGGGCGGCCGCGCGCCTGCACGTCACCGCCCCCGCGATGAGCCGCAGCCTGGGCCGTATCCGGCGCACGACCGGGGACCAGATCCTGGTACGCACCGGCCGCACGATGACCCCGACGCCGTACGCGATCGCCGTGCGGGCTCAGGTGCACGAGCTGGTGCACCAGGTCCGGGGGGTGCTGGCGCCGAGCCGTGAGCTCGATCTGGCAACGCTGGAACGGACGTTCACGCTGCGCTGGCACGAGTCCCTGGTCGCCCTGAGCGGACCCGCGCTCCTCACGTCCGTGCGGGCACAGGCGCCCGGCGTGCGCTTGCGCTTCATCGGGGAGGCGAGCGTCGACGCGCACGAGCTGCGGCGCGGCGAGGTCGATCTGGAGGCGAACGCCAACCGCCCCGGCGCGCCGGACATCCGAACCGAGAAGGCGGGCGAGACCCGCCTGGTCGTCGTCGTGCGGCGGGGCCATCCCCTCGCCCGCGCCAGGACCCTCACCGCGCGGCGGTACGCCGCGGCCGAGCACGTCACCGTCTCACGACGCGGCAACCTGGGCAACGCGGTCGACGAAGCCCTGGCCCAACTGGGGCTGAGCCGCCGCGTGGTGGCGACGGCGCCGACGGAGGCGGCCGCGTTCGCGTTCGCGCGCGACTGCGATCTGGTGCTCAGCGTCCCCGAAGCCACCGCGCGGGCCGCGGTGGGCGAACTCGGCCTGGTCGCCCTGCCGTTGCCCCTCGAACTGCCGTCGGCGCCGGTGTACCTGTCATGGCATCAGCGCTACGACACGGACAGCGCGCACGCCTGGTTGCGCGGGCTGGCGCGGGACGCGTTGGCTCCGGTTGCATCCGACCGTGCGGCAGCGCCTTGACGCCGCCTCCTGAGAGTGCCGCGGGCCTCGGGGCGTTTGAAATCGCGGCGAGCGCGCACGAGCGAGGGTGACAGCGGCAACGACCGTTTCCTCACACCGGATGGGCGGAGGCACATCATGGGCATCATCGCGTGGATCCTCATCGGACTGCTGGCCGGTCTCATCGCCAAGGCCCTCATGCCTGGCAAGGACCCGGGCGGCATCGTCATCACCACCCTCATAGGCATCGGCGGCGGACTGCTCGGCGGCTGGCTCGGCAAGGTGGTCTTCGGCGTCGACTCCATCGACGGCTTCTTCGACCTCTCCACTTGGATCGCCGCGATCGTCGGCTCCGTCATCCTCCTGGCCCTCTACCGCCTGCTCACCGGCAACCGCCACTCCCACCGCCACGCCTGACCCCCGACGACGGCACACACCCCACACACGCCTGCGGCCGGTTCCCCCACCGAGGGGAAACCGGCCGCCGCCGCATGCACGGAAGGGAGGCGGGCGGCTGCGGGCCACCACTGCCGGCGGAACCGCACCGAACTCACGCCGCACCGCCTGACGATGTGCCGTGGCTGCTGCCCTTCCTGCCCATGCCGGTCGGTGACAGTGCTAGCCGACGGCCATCGTCGCCCCCCAGGCCTGGAGGATGGTCGCCGTCGGGACGAAGCCGACGCAGGTGGACGCCGTTCCGGATGAATCCACGGTGCCGAAGAACGTGCTCATGATCCCGCGGCTGATCACCTTGGCGGGGTTCGACGACCAGCGGAAGACGGGGCCTCCCATGTCGTCGATGGAGAAGGCCGCGCTCCCGTCCCGGGTGCAGGCGGTCGTCATGTCGACGTAGGCCTCGCCCGTCCAGACCGGTGTGGTTTCGCCGATGAAGATCTGGCAGCGGTAGCCGGTGCGGACCCCGCTCTGGCAGACCTCGTCGCCGGGCGTGGACTTCTCGTAGCCCGCGTAGGTCTTCTCGTTCTCGCCGATCCAGACACGGGCGCTGGAGCCGCCCGTGCCCCTGGTGTCGATGATGGCCGCGTCGATGGCCGGGAGCCGGTTGAAGACGGGCCCGAAGTCCTGGAAGCCGCTGTACAGGTACGTCCCGTTGCTGCCGCACCCGGCGGACGTGACCATGTAGCGGCCCCACCCGGGTACGTCCATGGCGAAGCCGCTGGTGCACCACCACTCGTGGCGCGTGACGCTCAGTATGGCGCCGCCGTCGTGCGCGGGTTTGTCGTTCCAGCGCGTCCCCACGTCGGCCGTGGCGAAGGCCTTGTCCGCAGCGGCCCGCGTCCGGGGGGCGCCGGCGGGCGGACGGGCCGGGGCGCTCTTGTCGAAGCGGATGTCCGCGAGGGCGATTCCGGCCCATGCCGGTTTCCCGGCCCGGGAGCCGTCGGCGAGCACGCGCTGGGCGAGGGCCGCCGCCCGTTCGGGGTGGTCGGCCCCGATCCGCAGGCCGCCGCCTCCCTCCAGGAGGCCGATCTGCTCGATGGCGACGCTGCCGTCGTGGCGCCAGGCCGTGGCGTCGCGCTTGACCGCGTCCCGGGCCGCGTCCAGCTGCGCGCGGCTGTACTTGGCGCCCTTCACGACGACGTTGACGTCCGCCCCGTCGTGTGCGGCGAGCTGGCCGCGGCCGGCCGCAACCAGCGCGGCGCCGAGTTCGGGGCGGGTGAGGTAGAGCGTGACGGTGGAGCGGGCCTCGTCCACCCACACTCCGCTGAAGGTGTCGGCGTACGAGCGCGCCGCCACGCCGTCCAGCGACCTGGCCAGCCGGCCGGTCGGGGTGGCCGCCGGCACTTCGGCGGCCGTCCCGGCGGCCGGTGACGGTAAGCCGACCGCGGGTGGCCGGCCGTCCGCCGGGGAAGGTGCGGGCGCGTCCTGCGCCCCTGCGGGGGTGACGAGTACGGAGCAGAGCGCGGCGGTCAGTGCGCCGGCCCGCAGGCTCCAGCCCGACGACCTGCGGCGTGTCACGGATGTGGACATGTTCTCCCTGCCTTCGGAAGGTTCGATCGGAAGACCTGGCACGATCGACCACGCACAGGATCAACTCGTGGCCGGCGAACAATTTTTCTCCGCTGGGGGAGTAATGTGGCGCCGCGGGTTGGGCCGGTCAAGGGCAGTTGACGGGAACACGCCACTCTTGATGGGGAATCATTCTTCATGGACCAGATAGTTGACCGGATCCGTTCTCTGGAGGCCCGGCTTCCGGAGGCGCAACGGGCGCTGGCCGCGTTCATCCTGGACGATCCCGCCGGCGTGGCCGCGCGGACGATCCTCGAACTGGCCGAGGCCGTCGGCGTGTCCACCGGCAGCGTCACCCGGCTGTGCCGCGCCCTGGGGCTGACGGGGTACGCGCAGCTGCGCCTCGCGCTCGCGGCGGAACAGGGCGCGCGGGACGCCCGCGCCACGTGGCGCGACGACATCGGCACCGACATCGGCGAGCACGACCCCATGGACCGAGTGGCCGAGATGGTGGCCGCGACGGTCTCGGGCGTGGTCACCCGGACCGTCGAGGGCCTCGACCTGGCCGTCCTGGAGGACGCCGCCGGGAGGATCGCCGCGGCCGCCCGCATCGAGGTCTTCGGGGTCGGCGGAAGCGCCACCATGGCCTGCGAGTTCCAGCAGCGGCTGTACCGGATCGGCATGCCCGTCTGGTCCTGGAGCGACACCCATGTGGCGCTCACGGGCGCCGCCGTGCTCGGGCGCGGTGACGTGGCCGTCGTCCTCTCGCACAGCGGCAGCACCCGGGAGCCCCGGGAGGTGCTGGCCGAAGCCGCTTCCCGGGGCGCCACCACCATCGCCGTGACCAACGACCCCGCCTCGCCGCTCGCCGCCCGGGCCGAGCTGGTCCTGGCCACCTGTGTGCGCGCCACCGGCCTGCGGGCCGAGGCGGTCCTCGCCCGGCACGCGCAGATGGCCGTCCTCGACATGCTCTACATCGCCGTCGCACAGCGCACCTACGACCGCACCACCGAGGCCATGGCGGCCACGGAGGAAGCCGTCAGGCCCTACCGGCGCCAGGGGTGACCACGGGGAGCGGGCCGAGCCGGGTGGCGCAGCCCGAGTCCCGGCTCCAGCTGTGAGAACCGGCCCATCGGGCATGGTCAGAGGGATCAGGCCCACTGCGCCGTATGAACTCGGTGACCGCACCCGACTACGCCTGGATCCGCACCTCGCCGCTTTTCCGCCACATGATGGATTGTGGATACACCTTGACACTGGTTCCCCTGTTGCGAGAAGTCGGCTTCCCCCTGACTCCCGAGGGAGAGCACGACGAGAGCGCCCCGGTCGTCGACGGGAAGGCTGCGGTCCTCGCTCTGGCCGAGAGGCTGACCGGCATACGCGTCACCGAATCCTTCCTGCAGGACGCCACGTACGAACTGGGGCTCGTCCCCGAACAGCCCGCCGAGGAGTGGACCGGCCTGGTCATCGACATCACCGACGCCCACGGGGAGCGCCTGTACGGGGCACCCGATTTCGGCCGCCCCGATGTTCCGGAAGGCCGAAGACGGCTCCCCACCTCGCCGTCTCGGAGGAGGATCAGTCGAGGCAGAACTCGTTGCCCTCGATGTCCTGCATCGTGATGCACGACTCGTTGACGCCATCGGCGCGCTGCGTCAGCACGTGCTTCGCGCCGAGCGCCATCAGGCGTGCGCATTCGGCCTCGAGTGTGGCCAGGCGCTCCTCACCCACGAGCCCGGCGCCGGCCCGCACATCGAGATGCACCCGGTTCTTGGCGACCTTGCCTTCGGGAACTCGCTGGAAGAGCAAGCGCGGGGCCACACCCGAGGGATCCGTGCACGCGAAGTAGATCTCATCCTCGGGCGGCAGCGAGCGGTGGTACTCCTCCCAGGTGGCGAAGCCCTCCGGAACCGCCGGTACGACGTACCCCAGCACCTCGCACCAGAAGGCGGCGAGGCGCGCAGGCTCCGCGCAGTCGAAGGTCACTTGGAACTGTTTGATCGTTGACATCGGCGCACGATAACAGGCGCCCGGCTCCTCTCCCCAGGTCGGGAAGGTGACACCGGGTCGGGAGGAGGTGCCTGCCACCCGCTGCTGTGACCGGGCCGGACGCGGGGCTGCCCGGGTCCGAGATGGGGCACTCGGATCGGTTCCACCACCGCGCTGATAGGTTCCTGCGGTGAGCGAGCAACTGCCCGACGGCGGCGTCGAACTGTCACCCGGCGAGATCGCGGCCCTCGACGCCAGGTGGTCTTCGTGCTGGACCCCGAGTGAGGTCGCGCAGCGGCTGGCCGGGGTGGACACGCCCTGGTACGTGGCCGCGGGCTGGGCGCTGGACCTGTTCCGCGGCCGGCAGACGCGCGCTCACGGGGACATCGAGATCGCGATCCCGGCCGCGGGCTTCCCCGAGGTCCGCCACCGATGTGCGGGATACGTCTTCGACGCTGTCGGCAGCGGCCGGATCTGGGAGGACGCCGCACCGGAGGTGCTGGCCGCAGTACACCAGACATGGGTCCGCGATCCGGCCACCGGAAACTACCTGCTCGACGTGTTCCGCGAACCGCACGACGGCGACACCTGGATCTGCCGCCGCGATGAGAAGATCCGGCTTCCCTACAGCGACATCATCCAGCACACCCGGGACGGCATCCCGTATCTGGCGCCCGAACTGGTCCTGTTGTTCAAGGCCAAACACTGCCGCCGAAAAGATCAATCGGACTTCGACGCGACCCTCCCCCACATGTCCCCTGCTCAGCGCGAGACCCTGGCCGAGCTACTCGAACGCGTGCACCCGGAGCATCCCTGGATCGCGGATCTGTAGCCGGCTCCCCGAGAAAGCCGGTCAGGGCGGGTGGGTCGCGATCACTGTGGAATCGGGGTGCGCCCGCAAAAGTAGGCCGGTCTGAGTTTTGCGGGTGGAACTGCGTGGTCTGCGCGCCCTGCCGCCGGTTGGCTGAAGGCAGACGCACAGCACGGCTCCGGCAGCCGCCGGGCGAGAGAGAGTTCCCTGATGAGAATCCGAAGCGGCATCGCGGCGGCCCTGACCGCGATATGCGTGAGCATCGCGCCCGCGCCTTCGGCTCAGGCGGCCGGGTCCAGCATTCCCTGCCCTCTCCCGGCGCAGTACGGGGCCATGGGATGGCCACAGGACATCGGCATCGGCATCGGCATCGGCATCGGCTGCAGCCGGAAAGCCTGGTCCGACCCGGGCACGCCCACTCGACTCGCATGTCGTGGGCAAGGTGTTCCACCGCCGCTTTCCGCCGCGGCTCGTCGGGTCGGAGCGGGTGCCTCCTTCAGTCATCGGTGGCGGCCCGCGCGACCACGCCCTGAGGTTCGGCCGCGGGGTGTCGTGTGCCACCGGAGTCCGGGCGCCGGGTTGACCACCCGCGGGCACCTCCCGTACGTGACGCATGCCGTAGGGCCAACGGGCAACCGCTAGGCGGTGTTCGAGCGGGAGGGCTGCCGGACGGCAGCGACCTCCGTTGCATGCGTGAGCCCTGTGTCAGCTGCGGACACCGGACGATCCCGTCGCCCGGCAAGGGCGTTGTCGGCACGCGACCGCGCACGTTGGCGGGCCCCGTCAATGACTTCCCGCGACCCGTCCCTGGGACGCGACATTTCAGAGAGGAAACGATGAAAGCAAGAATCGCCACGGCCGCCATCGCGGTTACCGTGCTCGCCGCCGGCTCCGCCGCCGTGATCACCGTCGCCACCGCCTCCGCTTCGGAGACCGCCGACGTCGCCGTCTCGGTCCAGGCCGCGACGGTCGCCGCGAAGCCGGCGGTCACGGTGGCGGCAGGGCCGGACGCCACCGTCGCGGCGGAGCCGAACGCCACGGTGGTGGCGGAGCCGGCCGGCTCCACGCTCGCTCCGCAGGCGGGCGGTACGACGGCGCCGGCGCCGGGCGGCACCACCACTCCTCCCCCGAAGCCGGGCAAGACCACGACGGCCTCTCCGCAGCCGGGCAAGCCGGGTGAGACCTACAAGGGCTCCGCGACCCTCTACTCCCCCGGCATGGGTGCGTGCGGAAAGGCCGTCAAGGAGAGCGACCTCGCCGTGGCGCTCGACCCCACGATGTTCGGGCCCGGGTACCCGTCGAGCAGCTGCGGACGCAAGGTCGTCATCACCTACAAGGGGAAGTCCGTCACGGCGACGGTCCTCGACGAGGCTCCCGGCGCCGGGCGGTACGGTCTCGACCTCACCCCGGGCGCGTTCAAGGCACTCGCCCCGCTCGACAAGCACAAGCTCGACGTCACCTGGCGCTTCGCCAAGTAGCGCGTCGGGTGGGGGCGTCGACCCAGCACAGGGGCCCGTATCCCCCACGGTCGGCGCGTGTGCCGCGGGATCGAGAGGCGTTGACACCCCGCCTCTCGATCCCGCGGCACGTCAGCTCCCGCGACGGCCGGTTCGGGGCTCAGTCGTACGGCGCCCTCCCAGGTGTCTTCGTCGTGTGCGCGGCATGGGCGCGGCATGGGCGCGGCATGGGCGCGGCAGAAATGGACATGCGCCGACCATGAAACCCACGAGGACACCCGAGCCCGGGGACGGCCGGTCCGGCGGCGAGGCCCCGGGGCCCGGCCGGCGGGTCGAGGAGCGGGCGCCGGATCGGCTCTCGGCCCTGCCGGAGCGGTCCTGGAAGGCCGTGCTGCGCGGGACGTTGAAGGAGTTCAAGGACGACGAGCTGGCGGACCGGGCGGCGGCGCTGACCTACTACGGGGTGCTGGCCCTCTTCCCCGCCCTGCTGGTCCTGGTGTCGCTGCTGGGGATGGCGGGCGACTCGGCGACCCAGCAGGTGCTGGACAACCTGCAGAAGCTCACCCCCGGGGCGGCGCGGGACGTGATCAGCTCCGCGGTGCGGCAGTTGCAGGGCAACGCCGGAGTCGGCTCGCTGCTGGCGATCGTGGGCGTGCTGGTCGCGCTCTGGTCGGCCTCCGGGTACGTCGCGGCGTTCATCCGCGCCTCGAACGCCGTGTACGACATGCCCGAGGGGCGGCCGGTGTGGAAGGTGCTGCCGCTGCGCGTCGCACTGACCGGGGTGCTCATGATCCTCGCGGTGGCCAGCGCGCTGATCGTGGTGTTCACCGGCGCCCTGGCCAGGCAGGCCGGCTCGGCGCTGGGGGTGGGCGACACCGCCGTGACAATGTGGTCGGTCGCGAAGTGGCCGGTCCTCCTGCTCCTGGTCACCGTCATGATCGCGCTGCTGTACTGGGCGGCGCCCAATGCGAAGGGGCGCGGCTTCCGGTGGGTGACCCCGGGCAGCTTCCTGGCGTTGGCGATCTGGGTGATCGCCTCGGCCGGGTTCGCGTTCTACGTCGCGCACTTCGGCTCGTACAACAAGACGTACGGCGCGCTCGCGGGCGTGATCATCTTCCTGGTGTGGTTGTGGATCACCAACCTGGCCGTCCTGCTGGGCCTGGAATTCGACGCCGAGCTGGTGCGCCAGCGCGCGATCGCGGGCGGGCTCCCCGCAGATCAGGAGCCCTATGTCGAGCCGCGCGACACCCGGGAATGGAGTGAGGAAGACCGTCGGCGCCTGGAGTGAGCCTGGTGCCGGCGATGACGGGGCGTGCCGCGGGGGTGACCGGCGCGCAACGGGGTAGGCGCGGGCCGGGGATGGCGGCGAGTGGAGGAGGGTGAGGAGTCAATGAGTCCGGTTGGACACCGTAGGAGCCACGACGGCGACGCGCCGGTGGGTGAGCTCGTGACGCGGGCGTCGCAGCAGATCTCGGAACTGGTCCGGGAAGAGATGCAGTTGGCGCGCGCGGAGATGACCCGGAAGGGCAAGCGATACGGGTGGGGCGGCGGTCTGTTCGGGGGCGCCGGCCTTGTCGGATTCCTGGCCGGCCAGGCAGTGGTCGCCGCCGCGATCGCGTCCCTGGCCCTGGTCCTGCCGGTGTGGGCATCGGCCCTGGTCGTCGGCGCCGTGCTGGCGGCCGTGGCCGCGGTGCTGGCCGCGGCGGGGAAGGGGCAGGTGGCCCGGGCCGGCGGTCCCGTTCCGGGGAGGACCGTCGACAGCGTCAAGGCCGACGTGACCGAGATCAAGGAGAGGGCACACCGATGAGCCATCAGCCTCGGGACCACGGGCCCGCACCGACGCCGGAAGACCTGCGCGCGCAGATCGAGCGCACCCGCCACGAGCTCGGCCAGACCGTGGAGGCACTGGCCGCCAAGGCCGACGTCAAGGCGCAGGCCGAGGCGAAAGCCGTCGAGGTCAAGGAGCGGTTCGTCGAGCGGGCCGGCGTTTGGGCAGGCCGGCTCCGGGAGACGGCATACCGGGCAACCGGACTGACCAGGGAGAAGACCCCCGACGCGGTCGTCGGCACGACAGCTCACGCGGCGGCCCAGATACGTGGCGGGGCTGCACGCTCCAGCCGTCCGGGCCCGGTGCGCGGGAAGGGCGTCTCGGCCGCCGTGGTGGCGCGGGCCAGCCGCACCCCGCTGCTGACCGGTGCCTCAGCGCTGGCCGTCGTCCTCCTCCTGCGGCGCGGCCGGAGGAGGAGGAAGTGAAAGCGTCCAAGATCGCCTACAAGCCCGTCGGGTTCGCTCTCGGCGCCGTCGGCGGCATGGCGGCGGGTATGGCCTTCAAACGGGCGTGGAGGATGATCGGCCACGAGGACGAGGCCCCGGACGCCACCACCGAGGACCGCACCTGGCACGAGGTCCTGCTCGCCGCGGCGCTGCAGGGCGCGATCTTCGCCGTCGTCAAGGCAGCCGTCGACCGGGGAGGAGCGGCCACCGTCCGACGGCTGACCGGAACCTGGCCCGGCTGAGTCGACCCCCGCCGTACCGGGCCCGGCTCGGACGGGCTGTGGCCGCGTTTCTGCGGGCACACGGCGTCACCCGGAAGGCCCAAAACGGGTTTCAACCGGCCGCGAGCGAGCACGCGCAAGGCGAGGGGAACCCCGACCGAGGAGTAGTGCACATGACCGCGGACCAGCAGGAACAGGACGTCGTCGAGGTGATCCTCGAGGACCACCGGACGATGGAGGAGCTGTTCCGGCGGATGCGAAGCGTGGAGGCCGACCGCGCGGGAGCGCTGAAGAAGTTCTCCGCGCTGCTGATCGCCCACGGCGAGGCGGAGGAGAGCGAGGTCTACGGTGCGCTGAAGCGCTTCAGGAAGGTGGACGACGAGGAGGTCGAGCACGGGGTGGAGGAGCACGAGGAGGGCAACAAGGCGCTCCTGGCCCTGCTGGAGGTCGACGGCGTCGGGTCGGACGAGTGGGATGCGAAGCTGGAGGACCTGGTCGAGGCCGTCACCCACCACCTGGACGAGGAGGAGCGGACGATCCTCAACGGCGCCCGGGAGAACGTCCCGGACGAGCGCCGGGCCGAGCTGGGTGCCGCGTTCCTCAAGGAGCGCGAGAGGCAGCTGGAGTCGGACTGCGGCAGCATCGAGAACGTCCGGACCGTCGTCGGCGGCAGCTGAAGCGCGGGGGCCGCGCCCGTGCGAACGGTCGGGCTTCGAGCTCGGCCCGGCAGGGCGCACCCCCACCAGGGCCGCGTGGTGTCAGCGCAGGATGCTGACCGCTCGGGCGATGACGAGGAGCGAGGTGGCCAGGGCGGCCACGCTCTGGACGGCCATCAGGAGTTTGGCGCGGGTGGTGAGCGGCATGGTGTCGGTGGGGCTGAACGCGGTGGAGTTGGTGACGGATACGTACAGGTAGTCCATGAGCGTGGGGACCCAGTCGGAGTTCTTGCTCGCGCCGTCGGCGACTTCGCCGACGGCGTCGTCGTTCTCGTCCTGGGAGAAACGGAAGTCGGCCAGCGGCAGTTCGTCGCGCGGCTGCTGGGTGCGGGCGACGGGGCCGCCGCGGTCGAGTTCCCAGTAGGCGAGGCCGAAGACGATGATGTTGGTCAGCCAGACCTGTAGGGCCGCGATCAGCAGGGAGCGTCCGTCGGCGACCTTCGCGTGGACCAGCTGGTCGATGAGCAGGCCGAGGGCGGCGAGGTTGCCGGCGGCGATGGTGAGGACGAGCGCGAGGGACAGCACGCGGAAGGTCTTGGTCTGGCGTGTGAGCCGTCTCGGGTTGATGGCGACCAGGGGCAGGAGGAGGACGACCTCGAGCGCGGGCAGGACGAAGCGGGGGGCGATCAGGAGCTGCTGCGGCAGGACCAGGTACAGGCCGATCGCCGTCACGGTCGCCACCACGGCCGGAAGCCGGGCTTCTCCGCGACGTTCGTGGCGGGGGTGGCCGGTCCGGGCGGTCTCGCGTCTGCGTGCCATGGCGTCCCGTGCCTTTCGCGTCGTCGCCCCGCCGAGCCCCTACGCGTGCGGCTGGTCGAGGCAGGACGGTTCGTAGGTTCGGTCGACGGAGACCTGCTCCTCCGTCATGTCGATCATTTTGATCGTCGCGGCCGGCAGCAGCACGTACTGCCGAAGACACCTGCTCCGGTGTCACGACGGCGTAGCGGGCGCCCGAAAGGCGTTCAGGCCACGCCGGTGACGGTCGTGAGCAGTACTGCGGCATCGTCCAGGGCGAGCAGCCCGTGGCGTTCCTTGGGGATGACGTGCAGTTCGCCCGCCTGGAGCTCCGTGCCGCCCCCGCCCGAGGTGAGGCGGACCCGGCCGCGCAGCACGTGGAGCGTGGCCGCGGCGGGGGTGGAGTGCTCGTTCAGTTCCGATCCCGAGACCAGGGCGATGACGGTCTGGCGCAGCGCGCCGTCGTGTACGAGCAGATGGGCGCTGCGGCCGTGTCGGGCGGCACGGGCTGCGGTGATGTGCTCGTCCACCAGGGCCCTGAGGTCGTGCACGGGCGTGTCCTCTCGCTGAGCTGCCTGGCCGGGTCGGCCCTCCACCCCCAGCTTCGCCGCTGCCGACCCGCGTCGGCGGGTACGACGCGCGCGCGACGGCGGGCGTGCGACCCGGGCGACGAGCCCGGCCGTCCGGGTCCGGTGCGGGGTCCGCGGCCTGCGGCACCGCTGCGCGGACGCCGGTCATCGGCGGACACCCGCTCCGTCAGGGCGGTCGGACCGTGACCGCCTCCCGGCAGCGGAGTGGTGGGGACGTGTCGGGCGGGTGACCTCAGCCTTCCGAGCGGGCATGTTTCCGGCATATTCGATGGGGCCTGTGGCTTTGTGTGCGGCATGACTCCTCCCCGCCGCCCCCGCTGGTCCCGTCTGCTCGCGCTCTGTGTGGCCGCCACGGCCACGCTGCCCCTGGCGAGCGCCTCCGCCACCGGTGTCTCCGCCGCCTCCGCCGTCACCCGGGCCCCGTCGCCCTCGGACGGCGACGGGGCCGAGGTGCTCCGCGACCGCACCGTCCCGCTCGCGCTCGACCCCTTCCGGATGCTGTGCACCGCGGCCCCGTTCGGGGCCCCGCGCGCATGGACCTTCGACTTCTTCGACAACGTCCGCCTCACCGCCGTCGAGGACGGCATCGACGACGACGGAGGCACCCGCACCTGGTCCGGCCACCTGAAGGGGAGGCCGGACACCAGCGTCATCGTCTCCCTGCGCGGCGTCTGCTCCACCGGCCGCAGCCAGGTCGAAGGCACCGTCGTCAACGTCGTCGCCGACCTCGGCGAGCACGTCTACCAGCTGAAGACCCTGCCCGGCCGCCCCCTGCGCGCCCGCATCACCGAGGAGGACCCGGCCAAGCAGCCGCACCACGCTCCCGACGAGCTGGCGGTGAGCCCCTCCGCGCGCACCGCGCCCCGTCACTCGCTCGCCGGGCGGGCCGCGGCCACCTCGCAGGACCCGGCCGTCATCGACGTCATCGCCGGATACACCCCCCTCGCCGTCCAGCGCGCGGGCAGCGAGCAGCAGGTCGTCAACACCATCCACTGGGCCGAGCGCAAGATGAACGAGGCCCTCGCCGACAGCGGGGTCCCCGCCAGCATCGACATCATCGGCACCTACAACACCGGCTACACCGGCAACAACACCTCCTCGGTGATGTGGAGCAAGCTGAGCAACCCGCAGAACTCCGAGCTGGGCAGCACCGCCGCCGATCTGCGCCGCCGCTACGGCGTGGACCTGATCACGGTCGTCAACAGCGTTCCGGGCCAGTCCTCCGGACAGGGCAGCCTTCCGGTGCGCGGGAACTTCGACGACAGCCTCGCCTTCTCGGTCGTCGACTACGACTCGCTCACCGGCTGGTACAACCTCGGTCACGAGATCGGCCACAACCTCGGCCTCTTCCACGACCGGCGGACCCTCTCCCAGCAGGTGCCGGACGGCAGCTGGGTCAACGACCTCAACACCCCGTACGGGACGGGCTGGATCACCTCCGACGAGGAGCACACCTCCCTCATGGCGTACGCCACCTCCTGCCGCCGGCCGTGCCGCACGGAGAACGTGTATTCCGACCCGCAGCTCAGCGTCTACGGCCAGCCCCTCGGCAACGAGAACAACGACAACGCCAGGCTCGCCCGCCTCACCACTCCGATCGTGGCCGGCTACCGCGCCCTCACCATCCCCCGGACCCGCTACGCCCTCACGCTGGAGAGCTCCGACGGCGGCAGCGTCCGCCCGGCCGTCTACGGCCCCTACAAGCCG